>CAZEAH010000380.1:0-3770 GCA_964510075.1 uncultured Leptospirales bacterium
CGTAGCTCAGTTGGGAGAGCGCTTGAATGGCATTCAAGAGGTCAGGGGTTCGATTCCCCTCGTCTCCACACCTTGCCGAGTATAATCATAATTTCCCGGAACTGTCAAGATAATTACCGGCGGCCGCCCGGCCGCTCTATCATATGGACCACCAGGCCGCTGCGGAGCTTGGGTTCAAACCAGGTAGACTTCGGCTGCATCAGACCGCCGCTGTCCGCAACCTCGATAAGCTCTTCGATGGACGTGGGATGGAGAGAAAAGGCCACGGCGAAACCGCCTTGGCGTACCAGCCGTTCGAGCTCACCCGGTCCGCGCAGGCCTCCGACAAAGTCGATACGCGTGTCCTTTCGCGGGTCCCGTATGCCCAACAGCGGCCCGAGTATGGAATTCTGTAAAACCGAAACATCGAGCCGCGCCACCGTGTCTCCCTCCGGAGTGAACCGCGGAGAGAGAAGCAGCCATCGTCCATCCAGAAACATGCAGAACCGCCCGCGCCCGGGAGGGGTTCCCGAATCGGCCTCTTCGATCTCGTACGAGCGGCCGAGCTCCGCCAGAAAGCCCGCGGGGCTCATGCCGTTAAGGTCGCGGACAACCCGGTTGTACGGCAGGATTTTCAGCTGGTCGTGAGGGAATACCACGGCCAGAAAGCGGTTGTATTCCTCATCACCCGTGTGGCCCGGGTTTGCCTTCCGCCTCTCGAGACCTACCTTGACGGCCGAGGCGGCCCGGTGGTGCCCGTCGGCGATATATACGGGCAGCGGATCCAGCAGTTTCTTGAAGGCGTCGATAAGGACTCCGTCGCGAACGCGGCGCAGTACGTGCCGAATCCCGTCCGCCGCGGTGAAATCCACCTCGGGCACTGACTGAAGGGCGCGGGCGAAGAGCGGCCGTCCGCTTCCGTCTTCGCGGTAGAAGGTGAACACCAGTCCGGTCTGCGCGCTCAGGTTGTCGAGATGACGCATGCGGTCGCGCTCCTTGTCCTCGCGCGTAAGCTCGTGCTTCTTTATTTTATTGGATAGATAATCGTCTATATCGAGACAGCCCACAAGGCCCGTCTGCTCGCGCCCGTCCATTACCAGGGTGTAGAGGTAGAGTCCCGGTTCGCCGTCCTGTATGAGGATCCTCTCGCCGATAAACCGCTCGAAGTTCTCAAGCGCTTTCGCGTACACGCTGTCGTCGTACAAAGAAACACCATCCGGAAGGTCGATTTCGGGCTTTGATATATGGAAGAAGCTCTGCGGCCTGTCCTTCGCGATGGAGCGCGCCTCCTCCGAGGATACGACATCGTACGGCAGTTCGGCCACCAGGGCCGCGAGATCTCCGGCAGGACGGAGGCCCATGAATTCGCGTATTTTTGCCATAGTACAGAGTTCTCCCGATTATCTGCGCCGTTCGGCCGGATTCATCACCCCGCCGGAAGGTCCTTTTTTCCGCATTTCATTGTACAACCCGGCAATTGTCCCGGCGCGAGGCTATTTTTCAAGAAATAATTGGCGTACGCGCTTCGGCGGTATTCTTCCGTGTAACAAAGGGGCGCGACGGCACTCCGAACACCAGGCCGTTATATAAGGCACATCCCGCTCTCCGAGAGGCGTCATGGACTATCTTTTCATCATCCTCATCATTGGATCCATCATACTCGTGCACGAGGCGGGCCATTTCGCGGCGGCCCGCCTTTCCGGTATTCCGGTTGCGGTCTTTTCGGTCGGGTTCGGACCGAAGATCGCTGCGTTCCGACGCGGCGGGACCGAATATCGCCTTTCGGCGGTGCCGCTGGGCGGATACGTGCTTCCCGCGATAGATGACGAGAAGGAGTTTTTCGCCATTCCCGTATCCCGGCGGCTGGTCATGACGCTCGGCGGGCCGATAGCCAATATCGCCATCGCCGTCGCGCTGCTGGCGATCGTTAACGCCGCCGCGGGCGGTGCGTCCTTCGCGGGAGTCTTTATAAGGCCATTCGAGCAGGCGGCCGCGATGAGCGCGCGCATAGTAAACGCTTTCGCCGGTCTTTTCGGCGGCGGCGGGGAGCTCTCCGGCATCGTTGGGATCGTGGCCCAGGGCACGGCGTTCGTCGGCGATAGCGGCCTCAGGGCCGCCCAGTTCGCGGCGGTGCTCAGCCTCAATCTGGCCGTGTTCAACCTTCTGCCCCTGCCCGCCCTTGACGGGGGAAAAGCCCTGCTTTACCTCCTCGAAAAACTGCATCCGGCGGCGGCGCGCGCGCACGTGCCCCTGGCCATAACCGGCTGGGTGCTCATACTGGGGCTTGTGGTGTATACTACCTGGGCCGACGTCGTGCGGTACGCGGCCGGATGATCTCGGCCCGTTGAGCTATGACTCGAAAGAGTCGCCGTGCATGGTGGTAAAGCGCTCGATCCTGTAGCGCTTCTTTCCGGCGGGGATATTGATCTCCACCTCCTCCCCGACTCCCCTGTTCTGGAGCGCCATGCCGACGGGCGACGAGAGCGATATCTTGCCCTCGGCGGGCTTCACCTCGTTCGGCGAGACGAAGGTGAACTCGATGATGTCTTCCGATTCGAGGTCGAGTACGGTCACGGTCGAACCGAAACCGATGCGGTCCTTCGCGATGTCGGACACGCTCAGATTGCTGAGCTGGCTGAGCTGGTTGCTGAGCTGGGTTATGCGCGCGCTGAGAAACGACTGGCGCTCCTTTGCGGCGTGGTATTCGGCGTTTTCCTTTAAATCGCCGTAGGCGCGCGCTTCGGCGATCTTTTTCGGAAGCTCGACCTTGAATTCGTACTTTAGCTGTTCGAGCTCCTCGCGAAGTTTCTGCTTTTTCAGTTCGATGTCATCACTCATTACGCCGCTCCTTTTCCTGTGATGGCCCGCAATCCGACGATTGTTCAATCCTTTCGGGATAAAATCCAGCCTTTTTTGGCCGCGCCCTCGTTATCCATCGGTGTCTTTTCCCGATACGCGGATCATGAACGGCCGTGAAGATTTTTCTCCAAGCGCGAACGCTGAACACAGCCTGATTATGCCATAGGACAGGGCGAAGGCCGCCGCGCCGAATATGGCGGCCGCCGCGTCCCCGTCCATGCCCAGGCGCGGCGCCGCGGCAACACCCGCGGCGATTCCGGCGACGAGCAGTACCACCGGAAGGGCATAGAGCACGAGGCTCATCCCCACCACGGCGCGCGGCGGAATTGAAAACTCCACGGAATCGCCCGGACGCGCGCCCGCGCCGTTTATCATCCACAGGCGCCGTTTCCGCTCTCCGGCCACAAGCGAGCACGCTCCCCGCGATGAGCACGACGCGCATGCCTCGCCCGCCGCCGCCTCCACCAGCGCCATATTTCCTCTTACTTCAACGACCATTCCGCATTCAACATCCACTCTTCGGCACCGTATCCGTTTCAGATGTGCGACAGGAATTCGCTCACGAACCCGGGGGCCGGATTCCGGCGTATCTCCTCCGGCCCCCCCTCCTGCTCGATCCTGCCTTCATTAAGTATAACGATTCGCGTCGCCATTTCAAACGCCTCCCGCTGGTCGTGCGTCACATAGAGGATGGTGATTCCCAGCGAGCGGTGCAGGTCGCGGATCTCGCGGCGCATCTCCGCGCGAAGCCGCGCGTCGAGGTTCGAGAGCGGCTCGTCGAGGAGGAGCACCGGCGGCTCCATTACGAGCCCGCGCGCGAGCGCGGCGCGCTGCTGCTGGCCTCCCGAGAGCTGGTGCGGATATCGGTCGGCGAGCTCCTCCATGTGAACAAGGGCGAGCGCGGCTTCGGTTTTCCGCTTGATTTCGGCGCT
>CAZEAH010000381.1:0-3768 GCA_964510075.1 uncultured Leptospirales bacterium
GCGCGAACCCGGCGCCATGTAGAATTCCTGCCCCAGTATGGGCTTTATGCCCTTCTTGCGGGCCTTCTGGTAAAACTCGATGGCGCCGAACATGTTGCCGTGGTCGGTAAGCGCTATTCCGGGCATCCCGAGCGCGACGGCGCTGTCGATCATGCTGTCGATCGTGAGCGCTCCGTCCAGGATCGAGTAGTCCGAGTGATTGTGCAGATGTATGAATTTCATGACGGGAACCCAGCTATAATGGGGCGAAGGGGACATAATTTCAAGCACATTAATCAAAAAATTACCGGCATATTTTTATTGACTGATTTATCGGCCGCTTCGATACTCCACTTCGACGGTGCGCGGCGATGTGCGGGCCGCCCTCCCGGCGCTCCCGGGCGACAAATATTTTCGAGGTGCGGCTTTAAATCATGATAGACACCAAACTCCTTGACATACTCGCCTGTCCGGTCTGCAAGGGCGATATTGAATACGACGCCAAGAACGAAAAAATCATCTGCACCGAGTGCGCCCGGCGGTATCCCGTAAAAGACGGCATCCCGGTCATGCTGGCCGACGAGGCCGAGCAGGGCTCGTAATTGCGTTGACAAATACGCGGAACGGAGTACATCCCCTTTCCCGTGGTACGGGCGCGCCGTCGCCCCCAGAAACCGATATGTGAAGGTACGCCATGTTCGATTCCAGGTCGCCTGTCGTCAAAATCGCCGGATACGCCATCGTCGGCTTCTTCGTTCTCATCATCATCATCTCCTTCGGGATGCCCGATTTCATGTCGCGGCTCGGCATGGACAAGAGCATCGTGGCGGTCGTGAACGGCGAGAAAATTCATCACCTCGATTTCCTGCGCTACCGTAACAGCGTATCGCAGCGCGTACCCGACGCCACCAGCAAGGAAATGCAGCATTACATACTCGACAGCATGATCCGCTACCGCCTGCAGCTTCAGAAGGCGAATACCGTCGGCATCAGGGTCTCGGACGAAAGGGTCAAGCGCGTTATCCGCGAGATGCCCATGTTCAGGGACGAATCGGGCAAGTTCAACCGCAAGCATCTCAACCTCTTCCTCGATCATCACCATCTGAGTCTCAACGATTACTACGTGATGGTGCGGGAGGACCTGGTCAACGAGGAGCTCGTACGTCTCATCCAGAGCGGCTCGGGCGTCACGCGCGACGAGGTTCTGGAGCGCTCGGCTGTGGACAATTCCAGGATCCAGATCAAATACTGCTACGCGGCCAATTCCGATCTCAGAAAGCGCTGGGCCGCGGACATCAGGGTGACCGACGCCGAGGTCGACGCCGAGCTCGCTTCGAACCGCTCCGAGGTGAAGGACCCGAAAACGGACCGGCAGCGGGTCAGGAGCAAGCTCGAGGACCGCAAGTTCGAGGCGAAGAAAAAGGAAATGATCGACGGGATCGACCGGCTGTCTCTCGACGGGGGCTCGTTCGACCAGGCGGTCGCGCGCCTGGGGGGAACCGTGCGCGCGTCCGCGTCATTCAAAGTGGGCGAACCGGTGCGTGAGGCGGGCGATAAGGGCGCCGTTCTTTATTCTCTCAGCGATTCGCCGCTTTTCGTGGGCGATTGTCTCTCGCTGCGAAGCGGCGCCTCCTCGCGGGTGATCTCTTCGTTCGACGGTCTGTACGTATTCACCCCCACGGTGAAAGACGTGCCGATGAGGGAGCCCGAGGCGGCGCAGTACGTAGCCATCGAAACGCGGCTGAGGAACGAGAAGACCAACGCGGCGTACATCAACATGATGACGACGTTTCTTGAGAAATCGAAGGTGTCAAAAAATTTAAATTTTGATTGATATTGCGCGCTTTTCATTGTAAAAATGCCGTCGTGGGGCCGCGCAAAGGAGCGCGGATGCGGCGCGGGCGACACCGGGACACGCAGAAAAAAGAGGGCATGTATGAACATAAACGCTGAGTACGTCAATCCGTTTCTCGAGGCCGCGGGCGCGGTATTCAAGTCCGTCGTCGGAGTCGATTTGAAGCGGGGAAAGCTTTCCATTAAAGAATCGCCCGAGCCCTCCCATGAGGTGGCAATCCTTATCGGCATCACCGGCTCGATCAGCGGCGAGGTCGTCTACAGCATGGGGTACAATATGGTCTACAAGATAGCTGAGATCCTCGCGCCAGGCCTCACCGAGGCGCAGATGAAGACCGAGTACAAGGATATTATAGGCGAGCTCGCCAACATGATAACGGGAAACGCGATGAACATCTTCGCGTACGCCGGTAAGCGTATCGAGATCACCACGCCGACCGTCATCGACGGCAAGAACTTCACCATAACCCACGTAAAGCAGACGACGCTGGCTATAAGCCTATACAGCCCCTTCGGCCAGCTCGAGATGAACGTTGCCCTTAAATAGGGCCCGTTCATTTGCCCATTTTAAAATACGTCGATTCGATGTATCGAAGGTCGCGCTCCACGCGTGCCTTCAGGGGGGAATTGCGGAAGTGGGGCGATCCCTCGTCCCTGGCCTTTTTTAAAAAGGCGCGATAGACCCGGCGGGCCGTTTCCATGTCCCTGAGGGTGGGGTCCTTCTCGAATACCTTCGCCATGAGGTAGTACGCGTCGTCGACCGTTTCGCGGTCGGGATAATATCTGATAATCGTGATCGCCGTTTCGAGCGCCTGGGTTCCCTTGCCGCCGTTGAGATAGATGGTGCCAAGGAAAAGAAGCGCGTCGTCCGAGCGTTCGTGGTCGGGAAAGCGCGACGAAATCGCATAGAAAGATTCTATCGCTCCCGGCATATTCCCGCTTTTATACCGGGCCTCGCCGATCGAGTACAGCGCCGTCGGGTACTCGCCCGAGTCCTCTGCTATGGACGAAAATTCCCTCATGGCGTCTGCCGGCCTGTCGGCCTGCATGTGGATTTTCCCCGCCCAGATGGCGGCGGAGTCCCGGAAGGGGCTTTCGGGATATTTGGTTTTTATTTCCTCAAATTTGGCCAGCGCCGCCTGGTGCATGGTGGCATTGTACAGCTGAATTCCCGTTTTAAGCAAAATCTCGTCGGGTCCCGGCGCCTGGGCTGTCCTGTCGGGTTTGGCCTCTTTTTGAGGGGTCTGTGCTGGTTTCCGGGTATCCGGTACGTTCGCTCTGGGCGCGGTTTCCTTCTTCTCCGCTACGGGTTCGCCCTCGAGTATGCTCCGAATGATGGCCTCGGTCTGCCTGGCACCCTGCGCCATGAGGCAGGGAAGTATTGAAACCATGAAAAGGAGGATAAGGGCCGGGCGCTTCATTTCTTGATTATTCCCGTATCCTTTCCAATTGGCTTCAATTCGGCAGGCCGGCGCTTGATCCTCTTCCCCGGTTCGACCGCCTGTATGCCAGAGGAGGGCTTATCGTCCCTTACGAGAGGTCTTTCGGTTATCGGCGGCGGGACGCGCTCCTCGGTTTCGATTCGCCCTGGTTTGAGTATGCCCTCATCGCGTTCCTCGCGTACAAGGCCCGCAGCCTCAATCAAAGCGGGGCCGTCGCCGCCGCGTTGACCGGCACGGTCATCTTCGGCATTGGCGGCTGGAAATGGGCCGTGCTCCTGCTCACATTTTTCATCACCTCGTCTGTGCTGAGCCGCGCGTTTAAAAAACGCAAACAAGGCCTCGATGAAAAATTTTCCAAAGGCCACGAACGCGACGCAGGTCAGGTCTTCGGCAACGGCGGCGTCGCCACATTTTTTGCCGCGCTGCATTTTTTCTTCCCAAATGAAACCTGGCCGTGGCTGGGTTTTGCCGCGGCCCTGGCAGCGGTCAATGC
>CAZEAH010000382.1:0-3763 GCA_964510075.1 uncultured Leptospirales bacterium
ATGACGATCAACGAGCTGGTGCTGGGGCTCAAGGCCTCCTATCCGGGCGAGTTCAAGGACGTCGGAATCATCTGGAGCACGGGCGGCCTTTCGTACGAAAAGTACAAACAGGCCGTGCAGCGCATCGGCGACACGGGCTCGCTGTACATGTCGCCCTTCATCGATGAGGTCGGTGCCGCCTATATGGCAAGCGACATCGCCATCAGCCGGTCCGGATCGGGGGTGATGGTGGAGCTGGCCGCCATGGGCGTTCCGTCCATCCTGATTCCGTTTCCCTACGCGGCGATGGACCATCAGGACAGGAACGCCGACGAGTTCGTGAAGGCCGGGGCCTCGGTGAAGATAGCGAACGCCGACGCGGTGCCGGAAAAGGTGTTCCCCGTGCTCTCCGAGCTTCTGGGGAACGCCACGCTGCTTTCCAGAATGGCGGCGCGCGCCAGAGAGGCCGCGAGGCCGGACGCGGCGGCGGCGGTGGTGAAATCGGTTTTGGAGACCATTGCGGTCAGGCAGGCCTAACGTGTTCAGAAAATCGAAACGAATGCATTTCATCGGGATCGGCGGCATCGGGATGAGCGGTATCGCCGAAATCCTCATAAACCTGGGCTACGAGGTGTCGGGCTCCGACCTGCGCGAATCGGAGCAGACCAGGCGGCTGGCGATGCTCGGCGCCAGGATATTCATAGGGCATTATCCCTCGAACATAGAGGACTACAACGTCGTGGTGAGCTCGAGCGCCATTAGCCCGTCGAACCCCGAGATTATCGAGGCGCGCAAGCGGCGCATACCGATAATCCATCGAGCGGAGATGCTGGCCGAGCTTGTGCGCCTGAAACACGGAATCGGTGTCGCCGGCACGCACGGCAAAACGACGACCTCGTCGCTTCTGGCGTGCCTGCTCTATCACGGCGGGATCAATCCCACGGCGATCGTCGGCGGCAAGGTGCTCAATTTCGGCTCCAACGCCAAGATCGGGCAGGGCGACTACATAGTCTTCGAGGCGGACGAATCGGACGGTTCGTTCCTCAAGCTCCTCCCCTCGATCGCGGTGGTGACGAACATCGACGCCGACCACCTTGACCACTATCGTTATTTCGAAGGGCTCAAGGACGCCTTTCTCCAGTACATCAACGCGGTGCCGTTTTACGGTTACTCGGTGCTCTGCGTGGACGACCTCACGGTCGCCGAGCTCCTTCCGCGCGTCGAGCGGCCCTATGTCACCTACGGCTTTTCGGAGAGCGCCGATTTCCGCGCCGTGAACGTGCGGGTGGAGGACGGCATGACCAGGTATGAATGCCTGTACAGGGACAAACCGCTCGGCGAGATTGCGCTGGGCATCCTTGGCCGCCACAACGCGCTGAACTCTCTTTCGGCCGTGGCGGTCGCGATGGACCTGGGGCTCTCGTTCGCCACAATCCGTGAGGGTCTGGCGGTTTTCCGCGGCGTCGGCAGAAGGATGGAGCGCGTCGGCGAGAGCGGAGGCGTGCTGGTGATGGACGATTACGGCCACCATCCGACCGAAATACGGGCCACGCTGGACGCCCTGTCGAGCCTCGGACGCCGTCTTGTCGTCGTGTTCCAGCCCCACCGCTATTCGCGGACCAGACTCCTCTGGGAAGAGTTCGGCCAGTGCTTTTCGAACGCCGACGTTCTGTTCCTCACCGAAATATATCCCGCGGGAGAGGAGCCCATAGAGGGCGTGTCCTCGGAACTGATTTGCCAGGCCATTAAGAAACACTCGGGGCGCGACACCGCGATTGTCGGTCGGTTCGAGGATATAGCCGAAACCGTGGCGTCCGAGGTCCGCGAGGGCGATGTCGTCCTTACGCTCGGCGCCGGCGATATTTACAAGGCGGGCCCCGCGGTGCTCGAGATTCTCAACAATCGAGGTTTCCGCACATGACGGGCGCGGCGCGACATGCGTTCGCGGTGATGTCCTGCGCGATCATATCCGCGGTGCTTTCCGCGTCGAGCGTGGAGGCCGCGCGCGATATTCGTGCGGTGAAGGGGATCGAATTCAACGGGCTGAAGTATCTCAGCCGCTATGAGATACTCAGGCACGCGGCATACCGCGTGGACGGGGATTCTCTCGTTATCGACGTCGGTTCTCTCAGGGACGGGCTTGACAGAATGCCCTTGGTGCGGAGGTACGCGCTGGAGGAGAGGGACGGAAGGCTCGCGGTGGCCGTCGAAGAGAACGAGCCCGCACACCTGGTGCTGTTCGACGGAAACGGAAGGCTTGTGCCGGTCGAGTTCGACGCGGGCATGAGGGTGCTCTCCACGGGAACGATACACGCCGCCGAGCGGCCGGTCGTCGTGGCGGCTTCGCGCGATCTGGTCGAAGGCCGGCCATCGGCGAGGCTGAGGGGTGGGCTTGGAGCGCTGTCGGAGCTTGAAGGAAAAGGTCTTCCCGTTATGCGTGAGATCGAAGAGATCGACATGACCGCGCACCCTCGCCTGCGCGTGAGGCTTAAGGGCAGGCCGACCGTCTTTACGCTGGATATGGATAGCGCGAGCTTCCGGGCCCTGAACATGCTGGTAGGGTACCTGGACGCGGCGAGACGTTACCCGGCGCGCTCGGAGGTCCGGGCGGAGGCGGCGGTACTGAAGTAAAATGGAAGGAGCCCAGTGATGGAAGATACTATCGTCGGTCTTGATATCGGAACAACGAAAACCTGCGCCGTCATCGGTTTCGTGAACGAGAACAACCAGATCGAGGTCACCGGTGTCGGGATCGCGCCCTCGCGCGGGCTGAAGAACGGCGTCATCATTAACATCGACAATACCGTTTCATCGATCGTCAAGGCCATCGAGGACGCCGAGCTTATGGCCGGTACCGAGGTCGGAGCGGCCTACGTGGGCGTGACCGGCCAGCACATAAAGGGCGAAAACTCCAAGGGCGTTGTCGCGGTTTCGAACCGCCAGCGGACGATCACGCCGGTCGAGATCAAGCGGGTCATAGAGGCCGCCCAGGCGGTGGTGATTCCGGTGGACCGCGAGATTATCCACGTGCTCTCGAAGGAGTTCGCGGTCGACGACCAGACCGGCATAAAGGACCCCATCGGAATGAGCGGCGTGCGCCTCGAGGCCGAGGTGCACATAATAACGGGTTCGACGACAACGATCCAGAACCTGCTTAAATCGACCAACCGCGCCGGGTACCAGTGCTCGGACGTTATCTTCGCTCCGCTCGCCTCGGCCGAGGCGACGCTTTCCAGGGACGAGAAGGAGCTGGGAGTCGCGCTCGTCGACATGGGCGGAGGCACCACGGACATCGTGGTGTTCATAGAGGGCGGGGTGGCCTATTCGTCGGTGCTGTCCATCGGCGGCATCCACGTGACGAACGACATTTCGATAGGCCTGCGGACGCCGATCGAGTCGGCCGAGGTAATCAAGAAGAAGCACGGCTGTTCGGTCGTCGATATCGTCGACGCGTCCGAGACGATCGAGGTGCCTTCGGTCGGCGGACGCGCGCCCCGAAGGATATTCCGCCAGGAACTCGCGCAGATCATCGAGCCGCGCATGCTCGAGATAATGGAAATGGTCGACCGCGAGCTTATCCGGAGCGGCAAGAAGGAGATACTGGCCGCCGGGATCGTCCTGACCGGAGGCGCCGCGATGATAGAGGGGTGCGTGGAGGCGGCGGAACGCGTCTTCAACATGCCGGTGCGGGTGGGAGTCCCGCGCGACATCGCCGGGCTCAAGGACGTCGTGGCGACGCCGCAGTACGCCAACGGCGTGGGGCTTCTCAAGTACGGAATCAAGA
>CAZEAH010000383.1:0-3754 GCA_964510075.1 uncultured Leptospirales bacterium
AGTTAATTGATGACGAACTTCGCCCCGGAGCATCCGCCGTAAGCCGTTTTCGGGCAGGTGGGGGGCGGAATGCCCGGGCCTACCCGGCGGGAAAAACTGCTACCTAAAAGCCGGAAAACGGCCGAAAATAATATAGATGAAACCATGCCCGCCCGCACGGGGGTATTCCATACGCAACGAGGTGATTCGCATGATGAGGTCATTGTGGACAGCCGCATCCGGGATGGTGAGCCAGCAGTTCAACATCGACACCATCTCCAACAACCTGTCGAACGTAAACACCACCGGCTACAAGAAGAACCGCGCCGAGTTCGAGGACCTCATCTACCAGACCCTGCTGATGGCGGGCACGCCGGCGACCGAGGTGACGGAGGTGCCGACCGGCATACAGGTGGGCCACGGGGTGAAGACCTCGGCCACGCAGAAGCTCTTCCAGCAGGGGAGCCTGCAGTCCACCGAGAACAAGACCGACCTGGCCCTGGAAGGGGAGGGATTTTTCAAGATTCAGCTCTATGACGGGACTTTCGCCTACACCCGCGACGGTTCGTTCAAGATCGACTCGAACCGACAGGTGGTGACCTCCAACGGATACCTCCTCGAGCCGCCGGTGGTGCTTCCCGACAACTTCATACACGAATCGCTCGCAATAAGCCAGGACGGCCGCATTACCGTCAAGATCATCGGCGAGGACGATCCCATCGAGGTCGGACAGCTCGAGATTTACCGTTTCGTGAATCCTGCGGGCCTGGCGAGCATCGGCGGAAACCTCTTCAAGACCACCCCCGCCTCCGGCGAGGAGATACCCGGACAGCCCGGCATGGGCGGAATGGCCAAGACGCACCAGGGCTTTCTCGAGATGTCGAACGTAAAGGTGGTCGAGGAGATGGTGAACATGATCGTGGCCCAGCGGGCCTACGAGATCAACTCCAAGGCGATACAGACCTCGGATTCGATGCTCGCCACGGCCATAGGCCTGAAGCGGTAACTGAAATGCGCGCCCTTTCCGCTGCGATATTCGCCGCCGCGTTGATGGCCGCGTTCGCGTCGAACGCCTTCGCGGCGGTCAGCGTCTACCTCGTCTCGCGCGCGGAGCTCGGCGAGTCGCCGTCGCTCGGCGATGTGGCGAGCGTCGACGCGGCGCCCGAGGCGCGCCGGGCGCTCCTCTCGCTCGCGCTCCCCGAAAAGCTACTTGCGGACGGTTTCGTTGACCGGCGTGAGGTGGAGGAACTCGTCGCGGCGGCGGCCGGCGACGTCGTTCTGGTTTACGGCAACGCCGCCCGCGTGAGCCGGACGGTAAAGGAAGAGGCCCCCGGAGTCGGCGAGAAGTCCGCCGACGCAGAGCTCCTGGTGACCGCCGGCGAGCCGGTGGGCGTGCGCGTGAAAAAGAACGGAATCGTCATCGAGCTCTCCGGAAGCGCCCTCGAGAACGGGGCGGCCGGCGACGAGGTGGCGGTAAAGCTGAAGGGAAACCGCACGCTTAAAGGACGCGTCGTGCGGAAGAATCTTGTAGAGCTGGCGTTATGAACCGCTTATACGTTACAACGATCTTCGCGACCGCGGCGCTCGCGCTGTTTGTGAGCGCTTACGCCCCGGCGAAGAGCATCTGGACCGACAAGAACATCTACTCCTCAGGCGAGAACCTCAAGGTCGGCGACATCATATCGGTGCAGGTGGACGACATCTCGCAGCTCCGCTTCACCATGGCGCTCGCCGACAGCAACAGTTTCAACCTGAGTTCGAGCCCTGACGCGAACATCACAGGGTTTCTTCCAAAAGTAAATTCCGAGCGCAAGGTGAACAACACCGACAAGACCGAGGTTTCGGGGCGCGGGAACTTAAGGATCGTTATCGGCTCCCGCGTGACCGAACGCCTGGGCGACGGAACCTATCGCATAACGGGCGTGCGCTCCTACTCGTTCAACGGGGCGGCAAACCAGTTCGCGGTCAGCGGAATCATCGACCCCGCCGCGGTGAAGGGGCGCACCGTTCATTCAAGGGACGTCGCCGAGTTCCGCCTGGACATCCGCGGCCTGAAGGAGGTGCCCGGCGTCAACATCACCCGACCGGCGCCGGGGCCCGACGAGAGCGCCACGAGCTCGCTCACCGAGGAGGAAAAGCAGCGCATCATCGTCGATTATCTCAATAAAATGCTTCGGGAAATGGGGCGCTGAGCAATGAAGCGAATGGCACGGACGCTGTCGGTTTTCGCGGCGATCGCGCTCGCGGCCTCGGTCGCGCGGGCCGAGATTACGGTGAAGGTAAAGGACATCGCGTTCATCGACGGCCTGAAGGAGAACCAGGTTTTCGGCTTCGGGCTGGTGATGGGCCTGCAGGGAACGGGCGACTCTCAGTCGGTGCTCACCCAGTCGGCGCTCAAGAACCTGTTAAAAAACATCGGCCTCCAGGAGGACGAAACCATAAAGTCGAAGAACACCGCCGCGGTGCTGGTTACCGGAAAGCTCCCGCCCTTCGTGCGCGTGGGCGACAAGATCACGGTAACCGTCTCGTCGATAGGCGACGCCAAGTCGCTCGAGGGCGGGGTGCTGGTGCAGTCGCCGCTTCGCGGCGCCGATAACGCCATCTACGCGGTGGCCCAGGGCTCGCTCTCGTTCGACGAGCCCGCCCGCGGGCGAAAGAGCGTGAAGACCGCGGCGCGGATCATCAACGGCGGCATCGTGGAGCGCGAGATCGAGCCCGAAATAGTGGTCGAGAACGGCGTATCGCTCGTCATGAAAAACTGGGACTTTTTCGAGGCGGACCAGATCATCAAGGCGATCGCCGAGAAGTATCCGGGGGCCAACCCGGCCATGGCGAAGGGCGGGAAAATCCGCCTGTCCCTTCCGGAAAACGTCGCCTTCGCGGAATTCATCTCCACAATCGAGAACATCGAGATAACGCCCGGCAACCGCGCCCGCGTGGTGGTGAACGAGAAGGACGGCACCATCGTGATGGGGGGCGACGTGCGCATCTCCGAAGCGGTGGTGAGCAAGGACGGCGTAACGATCCGCGTGGAAAAGAGCAAGGGTACCGATAAGGGTTCGGACAAAGCTTCCGTTGCACACATCAAGGCGTCGTCGACGGTGAAGGACCTGGTGGATTCCCTGAACTACATCGGCGCGCCGACGAGGGACATCATCTCGATCCTCAAGGCGCTCAAGGACGCCGGCGCGCTCCACGCCGAACTCATAGTGAGGTGAGCGGAATGATTGACGCGGTGAACGCGAGGGAAACGGCCCGGCTGGGCGGGGATGATCGTGCCGGGGAAATTTCCAGGCGCGCCGAGGGCGCCGCGCGGGGATTCCAGAACGTGCTCGAGGAGACCATCACCCGCGAAAATCTGAAAGGCGGCCGCGGAGCAAAGCGCCCGGTCGACCGAAAGCTTATGGACGCCTGCGTCGAGATGGAATCGCTCTTCGTGGCGAAGATGCTCAAGGAGATGCGCAAGACCGTCCACAAGGGCGAGATGCTCCACGGCGGCTTCGCCGAGGAGATATTCGAGGACATGCTCTACGACGAGTACGCGCTCTCCCTCTCGAAAAACTCGAGCGTGGGGATCGCGAAAATGCTGTACGATCAGCTGAGCGCGAAGGCCTGAGCGGCCCCGCTCAGCCTGCCTCCGAAAGGCCCATCAGGTTCTGCGCCATCGTCGCTATCTCCGACGAATTGCCCGAAAGCTCCTCCGACCCCGACGCCATTTCCTGCGTCGTATTGTTGATGACGGCGACGCTCCGCGCCACCTCCTCCAGCGCCGTTT
>CAZEAH010000384.1:0-3752 GCA_964510075.1 uncultured Leptospirales bacterium
CGGCGCGCCGGATCCGCGCGTCACTCCCCGGTGAAAACCGGGGGGCGCTTCTGCATGAAGGCCGTAAGGCCCTCGGCCGTGTCCTTGGAGCCGAAGAGCCTGGCGAGCGATTCGCGCTCTATCTTGAGGTGCTGCTCGGGGGAGATGCTGGGGCTCGCCGAAAGGAGCTTCAGGACCGCGCTTACCGCAAGCGGCGGGCGCGCCGCGAGCTTCTTCGCGAATTCGATCGCCTCGGCGAGCACTTTGTCTTTCGGGAACACGTAGTTTACGAGCCCGACCGCGAGCGCCTCGGCCGCGTCGATCTGCTTGGCGAAGCAGATGTACTCCAGCGCCTTCGCCCTTCCCACCAGGCGCGGCATGCGCAGCGAACCGCCGTATCCGGGCATTATGCCTATGTTGGTCTCCGTAAGGCCGATGCGCGCCTCATCGCTCATAAAGCGGAAGTGGCAGGCCATGGCGATCTCGCAGCCGCCGCCGAAGGCGTGGCCGTTCAGCGCGGCGATCACCGGGCGCGGGAAGTCCTCGATCTTGTTGCAGAGGTCCTGTCCGCGCTTGAGGAAATCCACGGGGCCGTAGTCGCCGAAGCCGGACGAGAGGTCCGCGCCCGCGCTGAAAATCTTGTCGCCCGAACCGGTCACGACGATCGCGCGAAGCTCTTTGTCGGCCTCGCAGACGTCGAGCGCCTTGCGGAACTCCTCGAAGACCTCGCCCGAAAGCTGGTTGGCCTTGGGCCTGTTGATGGTGATGATGCCGATGTTCTCTCTCTTTTCGTACAGAATGACGTCTGACATTGTGGACACTCCTTATAACGGTGATGGAATGCTCGGTTATGACGTGTGAACATAGCCATTTTCCCGCTGTACACCGCGAGTGGCAAATACACAATTACTTTTTGTCAGAGTCGTGCTGCGCACGCTCGGCACCACCTGTTTCCCGGTACCACCGCGCATGTTTCCCGTTCCCGGCTTTATATAGAAAAAAGACCCCGTTTATCGGGGCCTTTTAGCATCGATTCTCTATCTGTATCGGATTAGAAGGCGATGCCTCCCGCTAGGTACATAATGGGAGCCCAGGTAACGTCGGCATCGTCGGTGCCGCCGGCCGGCTGGGACAGAAAACCGCCATCGACGAAGAAGATGTAGCCTCCGCTGAGGAGTATCTGGAGCTCAACGCTCAGATTGAGGGCGAGACCGTCGGCGCTTACGTCGGTGTTCGGCGAATCGAAACCGGCGATCTTGTCGCGGGTCGAGTTGCGATACCCGATGTTAAGTCCCGGCTTCAACGCGATCGTTGGTGAGAGGACGAACCTCGGTTTGAGCGCGATTCCGAGCTCCCAGAACGTCGCGTCGACTTCAATGTCATAACCGGAGTTTTCCAGCTGTGCGGAGGAATAGTTGAAATAGGCGCCCACCGCGAACTTCGGCATGAGATACGCGTCGCCGAAAACGCGCACCAGAAGCCCCGCGGTTTTGTCGACATCGACGTCTTCGATCGTGATTGTTCCGGGGAACCAGATTCCGGCGGCGGCGCCGATATCATATTCCTTCTGCTCGAAGCTCGCCTCCGCCGCGTTCAGCGCTCCGGGCACATACAAGAAGACGAAGGCGAGCATTAATGCCGCCAGAGTCAGAATGCGTGCGCGACGTAATGCAGTCATGTAAAACCTCCTTGATCGTATTTATAAGAACTCATACCCCGGTTGGTTTCCGCCTTTTTTCCATGGGCTTTTCCTCCCGGGCTTCAGTGGAGGGCTCGCTCAACTGAAAACGGTAGCTGACGGTTAGTACGTAGGTTCGGTATCCCTGGTTGTTGCCGCTCGATGAGACCTGCTGTAGAATCGAACTCAGCGTGAGATCCAGGGGAAGGTATACGATGTCGATTCCGTAGAACATCGCCGTCGCCGCGGTGACGCTCCACGATCCGCTGATATCGGTACCGGTGTTGTCCTTGATGTCGAAATCCACGTCCCCCGACAGTTTCGAGAACATTACAAACGGGCTGATCACCCATTCGGGGAACTTGAACGCTATCTGCGCTCCTCCCTGGGGGCCGCGCATGGCGGTGGACAGATCCACTTCGCCGCTGTATCCGCCGGTATCTATATCGATGCCGAGGAATAACCAGGACAGGTTGAAGCCGCCGAAAAGAATCAGCGCGATTTTATCCGTTCGAACGGGCTGGAACTCCAGATCAACGGGTATGGTTATCATCCCCATGCGCATGGTCGCGGCGCTTCCAACATCACCACCCGCACCGATAACGCTACCGCCGATGTCGATCGCGAAATGGGGCCTGAACGCGTACCGGTAGAAGGCGCTCACCCCTCCGCCGTATACGCTGACGTCGCCGCCCATATCCGGAGGATTGGGATCGTTGTCCTCCACCTCTCCCGCCAGATGGAGCATGGTACCGCTGACCTTGAGGTCCTTCTGCCCTTCCTCAAACTCAAACCAGGGAATTGGGGGCGGTGAGAACTGGAAGTTGGTCTGTTGAGCGAAAAGAAGGGTGGGCATAAACACGAAGACCGTAATTAATACGGAAAACGAACGATAAGGGCTCATGCTTGAATACCTCCGAAATGGATCGAGCCGTTTCCCGGGTGTACGTGCAATTCCGTAACGGCGGATAGCATTCGATAGTGAATGGGGAACGGTTGCCGTGCACGGCTTTCTCTGGGTGTCTTACGGTCGATGCACTTTCCCTTTCTCCATTGACCAAAAACCAGCGCAATACTCATTGCAGTAGAGCGCTTCCTTCAGGGTATCTTTTGTATCTTTTCGATCCGGTTCCCGAGCGGGGAATCGTTATGTCAATAGTAAGCGGGAATGGCGGGATACGCATCGTACGAAGGTATTAGAAGCGCTTTTTCGGTGGATATGCCGCTTTCAGGCCTGTGTCAGCGCTCCGGCGTCTTTTTGCATGTCTCAATAAAAAGAGGAATGAACACCTTGAGGTCCTCCACGACGCCGTAGTGCGCCGCGTTGAAGATGGGCGCGCCGGGATCGGTGTTGATCGCGACGATGGTCTGCGCGTTCTTCATGCCCGCAAGGTGCTGAGCGGTGCCCGAAATGCCGCAGGCGATGTACAGGCGCGGCGCGACCGTTTTTCCGGTAACGCCGACCTGCCGCGCGTACTCCAGCCAGCCCGCGTCGCACACCGCGCGCGAACCGGCCACCGCCGAGCGCGGGAAGAGCGAGGCGAGCGCCTCGATGAGGCCCATGTTCTCTTTTTTACCCACGCCCCTGCCCGCGGCGACGATCACCTCGGCCTCACCGAGCGAGGCGGTCTCACCCTCCAGGGCCGTGCGGCCCAGGAAGCGGGACCGCGTGTCGACGGCCTCGCTGTGCCGGATGGTGACCGTGCCGGGCGACGCGGGAAGCGCTTCTTCCGCGGGGAAGGCCCCCGGCTGGACCGTGAGCACCGCGCGGCCGTCGGGAACGAGTATGTCCATGAGGACCTTCCCGCCGAACGCGGAGCGGGTGAGCACGGTCGCGCCTTCGTCCTCCCGTACCGCCTCGATCGCGGTGAGGCACGCGGCGCCCAGGCGCACGGCGAGCCCGGGAGCGAAGTCGTATCCGCGCGCGGTGTGCGGCACCACGACGAAGCGCGGATCGAGCGGCTCGACCGCTTCCGCGAGGGCCGTCTTCCAGAGGCCGGCGCCGTAGTTCGCGGCGTGTTCGTTCTCGAGCGCCAGGACGTCGATGCCGGTCCTTTCGGCAAGGCCGGCGGCGGCCTCGCGGACGAGATCGCCG
>CAZEAH010000385.1:0-3744 GCA_964510075.1 uncultured Leptospirales bacterium
TCAACACTAAATCGGGGAAGGTGCACACGGAACAAAATATTTCTTGCGCGCCGCGCGACTCCGTGCCTATGCTGTGCGCGGCGCGCCGTAGCGGAGGCGCGCTCGGAACTCCATACATACACCATCCAGGAGACAGCCATGCGCATACCCCGTTCACTCAGTTTCGTCGTCATGTTCGCTTTGCTTGCCGGGTGCGGCACGCCGCAGAAGACGCTTCGCCAGGTGCCCAGGGAAAAACGCTCGGGCCTTATGGTGCTGAACTTCAAGAACGCCACGCCGAAAAGCCGGGCCGAGGAATTCGGCCCCTGGGAATTCGGCATTCCATCGATGCTCATGACCGACCTTGAGGCCATAGGACTCTTCACCATCATCAGCCGCGACCAGATGAAGGAGGTCATCAAGGAACAGGAGTTCCAGATGAGCGGGATGGTTGACCCCGACAAAGCGGTGAAGCTCGGCCGCATTCTGGCCGCGCGTTACATGCTTGCCGGCTCGTTTATGGAAATGAACGGGAGCCTTCGCATCGAGTCGCGCGTGTACTCGGTCGAAACGGGCGCCCAGCTCGGCGCGGCCGCCGTAGTCGGAAAGACCGACGGTTTCTTCGAACTGCAGAAGGAACTGGTGGTAAAGGTTTCGGCTTATCTCGATACGATGCTGAGCGCCGAGGAGGCCAGGCTCATCGCTAAAAACGTGGAGACGCGCTCGGTCGACGCCTCGCTCAGCAACTACCGAGGGGAGATCGCCGTCATGAAGGCCGAGGAGCTCAAGGCGAAGGGCGCCGCCGACGAGGCGAAGAAGGCGCTGGAGACGGCCAAGACGAGCTTCCAGAAGGCCATCGCGCTCGACCCGGAATACGAAAAGGCCCGGAAGAACCTGGCGCGCATCTCGCTCGCGGTGCCGGTGACGCTGTAGGGTGAGGACGCGGGCTCAAATGTTGAGCGGACCTGAACAACTCCTCCCCGGCCACCATTCGCTCAAAGGCGACATTGGCCGTATAGGCGACATTGGCCGTATAGGCGAAATTGGCCAATGTCGCCTTTGCAATCGGGCCCATTCCCGCTTCGCCCCGCCTCATCGCCCGGCGATCCTTTGCACGGCCCTCGCTCTGGCGCTCGTCCTCGCGTGCGCGAGCGGCGCCGTGCGTAAACACACGAGCGCCGTTACGCGAAGAACACGGCGCCCGAAAGGCTGGTTACCCTTACGCCCGGGGAAGTTCAACCGTTTCCGATTCGAATATCTCCACCCCGAGCTTCTTCATCTCGGCTATAAAGGCATCGGGCTTTTCGAGTAAGCGCTCCGCCGCGTAGACTCCGCCGGGCAGTCCGTCGAACCTGCGCTGTACCAACCACCGTGCCGCGATATACGCCGGAATGGAGGTGATCTCAGCAATGTGCCCCACGTAGGTGAAATACTTGTAGAGAACGCGGCCGTCTTTTCTGCCGAACACGTCGATCCGTCCGACTGATTTGTCGATCCCTTTCGAGGCGAACCATCCCTCAATTTTATGAAAAAAGCGCGCCATGGCGACCCTGCGGCGGTGCGTCCGGATCAGCCCGAGAACGCGCAGCAGCTTCAGAAGCTTGATGATGTAATGGGGTTTCGTTCCGCCGTGAAGCGTGGCCTCGACCAGTCCCGGCAGGTTCCGCGGCAGCGATACGGACTCGGCGTGTCCTGTGTAGTAGACGTAATTTTTCCCGATGGGATGCGGAAATTCCACCAGCTTCTTCCCGGCGCCGGTCTTCACCCGCACCTCGCGCCCCCCTATGGTCTGGAGGGTGGTCCCGTTGAAGATGTGGAACAGGTGCGTGAGGTTCGACGGGCCGACGTCCTCGTCCGAACCGGCGCACCAGTGCACGTTGATGCGATCCACGCCGGGAAGGTCGTTATAGCCCTTGCGCGAGAGTATCTGGGTGATTCCGGGAGAGTTGCCGAAGCCGGTCAAAATCTTCACACCGGCCCTGCGCGCCTCCTCCTCGAGCGTAATGACCTCGAGATAGGCGTCGTAGTCGTCGGAAATCGAAACGTAGTGTGTCCCCGCCGCGATCGCGCAGCGCGCCATGGGGCGCTCGAATACGTAAAAGGGGCCCACGTAGCCGAAAACCACGTCGTTCCCCCGCATGAGCGAGGTGACTGCCTTCTCATCGCGCGCGTCGCAGAGCGCAGCCTCGAACTTGTTCCCGTTCTCCGCGGCCAGCGCCCTGGCCTTCTCCACATTGATGTCGGCCAGCACCACCCGTTTTACTTCCGCATCCTCGCGAAGCAGTCGTATGAGCGGTCGCGCCATGTCCGCGCACCCTCCAAGAACCAATGCCTTCATCTCACCTCCCTGCACACGGGGCTCGATCCGCGGCGGCCGGCGACCCGCCCTCGACGTGTGCTTAAATAGTATTATTTGTAAATTTTTCGACCATTGGTATAATTTATACCAATGGTCGAAAAATAAATATTAAAAAATTTTTGTCAACATGTTTTTCGCCAGCCCGACGGAGGACGGATCAATACGCGGGCACACACTGAAGGTAAGAGGGAGGGACTCAGTAAGAGCGCAGAGAACGCAGGATGAGTTCGATCATGTAGGCGACGAGCAGGCGGGGAGAGTACGGAACGCGGCTGTCGAGGATGTCCTCGCGTATGGTGAATTTCTGCATGTACCCGAGGAGCGCGTCGGCCCACACCAGCACGGTTTTTTCGGGATCGATGTCGTTTCGTATCGACCCGTCGGCCATCCCCCGGCGGATGACGGCTGCGAGCTTGTCGCGATAGGCGTTGATCATGGAGTAAAAGCCGATCGCCACCGGGTCCGAGGCGTACGACGAACTGAAGTCATAATCGACGTAATAGTCGAAGTAGCCCATTATCTTGATCAGATTGGGGTGGGCGTCGAAAAACTCGAGCGTTCCCGCCAGCGCCGCCCCTATCTTCTCAATGCCCGTGGGGCCGCCCTCCTCCAGCCGGCGGTCGACCGC
This sequence comes from uncultured Leptospirales bacterium, assembly GCA_964510075.1. Taxonomy (GTDB): domain Bacteria; phylum Spirochaetota; class UBA4802; order UBA4802; family UBA5368; genus MVZN01. The sequence continues at coordinate 2,967 of CAZEAH010000385.1, forward strand.
CTCCAGATACCGGCGATAGCAGCGGTCCATTACGGCGAAGGCAAGGTCCTCCTTGCTCCTGAAATAGAAATAGAGCGCCCCCTTGCTCAACTCGCATTCGCGCGAGATGTCCTCCATGGTGACCCGGCGGAATCCCCGCGAGGAATACAGCCGGATGGCCGCCTCGATGATGTCGTTGTAGCGCTGTTCCTTTTCGCGCCGCTGGCGTTCCCGTATGCCCATTGCTCTCCCCCGTGGCGCCCGTGCGGCACGTACCGGCGCCGCACGGACCGGATAATGCTGGCGGGTGCGCGCGCGCCTGTCAAGGAGGATACGCACCCGAACACGTCTCTTGACACGCCCGGACGTTCGTGCCATACTGCATGCTTCCGTCATTGCGTTTCGAGAGCACACCACCAGGAGGAAGCGCATGAGAAAAATCGTAAAGACCATAAAGGGAAGGCCCGTCATCGAGGGGGCGGGCGTACATCTGAGGCGCGTGTTCGGCTTCGGCGAGACGGAGCTCTTCGACCCCTTTCTGCTTCTGGACGACTTCCGTTCGGACGAGCCGGAGATCTACCGCAAGGGCTTCCCCTGGCACCCTCACCGCGGCATCGAGACCATCACCTATATGCTCAAGGGCACCGTGGAGCACGGCGACAGCCTTGGGAACAGCGGCGTCATTAAGCCCGGCGAGGTGCAGTGGATGACCGCCGGCGGCGGGATCGTGCACCAGGAGATGCCGAAGGGCGACGCGGCGGGTTCAATGCACGGCTTCCAGCTGTGGGCCAACCTTCCC
>CAZEAH010000386.1:0-3743 GCA_964510075.1 uncultured Leptospirales bacterium
CGAGAAGATAAAGGCCTCCCTGCACGAAAAGGAAACGCTTCTCCGCGAGATACATCACCGCGTGAAGAACAATTTCCAGATCATCACGAGCCTCCTGAACCTGCAGGAGCGAAAAATCAGGAACGAAGAGGCCGCAGCCGAGCTCGCCGACTCGCGCAACCGGATCAGGGCGATGGCGCTGGTGCACGAACAGCTCTATCAATCGGACGAGCTGTCGTATATAGACTTCGGACCATACATCCGGTCTCTGGCCCGCGGTCTTCAGCGGACCTATTCGGGGGATATCGAGATTACGTTTGACACGGACGATGTCTTCCTGGCGATCGGGACCGCCATACCCTGCGGCCTGATTGTAAGCGAACTCATCTCCAACTCCCTCAAGCACGCGTTTCCCCCCGGCTTCACGGGAAAACGCATGATCTCCGTTACCCTTCAACGGAAACCGGACGGCTACATCGAGATCGGCGTGCGCGACAACGGCATCGGATTGCCCGACGATATCGACTATCGAAAAATGGACTCTCTCGGACTGTCCCTTGTCGAGATACTCGCCAGACAGATAAAAGGTACTTTCTCTGTACGTACCGAAGGAGGCACCACCCAGGTGCTCCGTTTCAAAATAACGGATAACGAGCGGGAGCATTAATGAGATGAACGTACTCTTAACCGGCGCCACCGGATATATCGGCGCCCGGCTTCTTCGCCGTTTTCTCGGATCGCCGACCATTCGGCTTCGCGTGCTTGCGCGCAATCCGCGGAAACTTCCGCCCCTTCCTCCCGCGGTCGAAGTCGTCCGCGGAGACACCCTGCAGCCGAAAACAATTGATAGCGCGCTCGATGTAATCGATATTGCGTATTATCTCGTACACTCGATGGGCGCCGGGAAAGATTTCGAGGCCCTGGACAGGGCGAGCGCCGCCGGTTTCCGCGACGCCTGCATTTCGCGCGGAGTGCGGCGCATTGTGTACCTCGGCGGACTCGGTACCGCGGCAGGCGGCTCGAGGCACCTTCGCAGCCGGATCGAGACAGGGGAGATCCTCTCGGCATTTCCCGACCGCATACAGACGCTTCACTTCAGGGCGGGCGTCATCATCGGCTCGGGCGGCGCGAGCTGGGAGATCATCCGCAACCTTGTGCGCAAACTGCCCGTTATGATCACGCCGCGATGGGTGCGCACCCAAACGCAACCCATCGCCGTCGACGATGTGCTGGACTACCTGGCGGCGGCGAAAGATATCGAGGCGGCGGGCGATCATGTTATCGATATCGGGGCCGAAATACTTACCTACGGGGAGATGATGATGCGCGCGGCGCGCACGATGGGCCTGCGGCGTCTCATGCTGCCCGTCCCCTTCTTCTCGCCGCGGCTCTCCTCATACTGGCTGGTGCTGTTCACGCCGGTTCCCTACCGGATAGCGTCCCAACTCGTGGAGGGGCTCTCCTCCGAGACGATAGCGCTCAACGACACCGCAAAACGCCTTTTTCCGGACATCCATCCCCTCGGCTACGACGAGGCGGTGCGGCGCGCCCTCGACGAGGAGGAACACCTCTTGGTGGTCAGCCGCTGGTGCGACGGAACCACCGAGCCCTCGTGCGACACCGGCGACGCCTCGCTCCCCCCGGGGTCGGTATTGCGCATGACGGCGAGTCGCGGCCTCGAAGGCAAAGAGTCGGAATCCGTCTTTGGCACGATCGAGTCCATCGGCGGAGAGAGGGGATGGTACTCTTTCCATTTGCTCTGGAGTGCGCGCGGCCTGATCGACAAAATGGCCGGGGGATACGGACTCAACAGGGGCCGCAGGCACCCCGAAAAGCTGCGCGTGGGCGACGCGCTCGATTTCTGGAAGGTCGAGGACATCATCCCGGGCCGGAGGCTCCTGCTGCGTTCACAGATGCGGCTTCCGGGTGCGGGATGGCTGGAATTCATCGTTCGCGCGGACAGGCTCGATGTAACGGCGCATTTCTCCCCGCGCGGGCCGGGCGGCTATGTGTACTGGTACCTCATGTACCCGGCGCATCTTCTCATCTTCAAACGCCTTGCCCGTTCCATCGTCCGGCGGACATAATAAAGCCCCGTCGCGGGACGGGGCCCTCCATGCTGCCCGGCTAGGGTTCGAACCTAGACATTTCTGGTCCAGAGCCAGACGTGTTGCCAGTTACACCACCGGGCAAAGATGGATAATACATTTCCGGCGACCGGTTTTTTGTCAAGTATTTTCGCCGACTCCGAGTCCGGGCGCGGAAAACCGCACCCGGACTGACGGTGTCAATCAAATGCCTGGTCGGTCTTCCAGACCTCCCAGACCCTGCCGACAAGGTCGGGGCCCGGCTTGAGAGTCATCTTGCCCGGCTTCCAGCCCGAAGGCGTCGCCTCGGTCCCTTTGCTCTGGCGCACATGCTTAAATGCCTGGATCTGGCGGATGGATTCTCTGACGTTCCTGCCCACCGGAGGCGTAAGCACCTCAAACCCCTGAACTATACCGTCAGGATCGATAATAAACCTGCCGCGCGTCTCCACGCCCGCGTCCTCGTCGTAGATCCCGTAGACGGTCCCGACTTTTCCGCCGCCATCGGACAGCATGGGAAACGGAATACCGCCCTTTACCATTTTCGAAAGCTCGGTATCGTTCCAGATCTTGTGGACGAATATGCTGTCAACGCTCATCGAAAAAACTTCAACTCCCAGCTTCTGAAATTCGGGGTATTTTTCGGCAACTGCCGAAACTTCCGTCGCTCAAACGAACGTAAAATCCCCCGGATAGAAGCACAGTATCACCCATTTGCCCAGGTGGTCGGACAACTTGAAATTGACGAATTTCCCCTTATGGTACGCCGGCGCCGTGAAATCGGGCGCCTTTTTCCCGACTTTAATCATGGCTGCTTGACCTCCTTTAACGGTTTTTTCAGTCTCGGGCGGATTGAGCACGACCTCCCGCTCCCCGGCGACGGAGCCCGTGGGGCGCGCACATCCCGCGGGTATTTCCTCGGCCATCTTTAACCTCCTTCGATAATAGTTGTCGCAAGCTTACGATACCGCGGTTGTATAATCAACTAATAAATGATAATCGTTATCATTATTATTTTATCACCCTGATATTTCAAACAAGCACCACGGTCCAGTTACTCCCCATAATCAGGCCCGCCGGGCCGTTCCGCCGGCCTGGACTAATTGCCTTGACACGTCTCTGGACCGCCGATAGGCTGAACGCCTGTACACGGTCGTAAAAATCAGCCCGGAGGTCTTCTCCATGATGATGAGGGTTGCCGGGTGCCGCGGCCGGTTCGCGTTCGCGGCGGCCGTACTCTGCTTTGTTATATTTCCCGCGTGCTGCCGGTCGCTCGATATGCTTAAACGTAAGGAAGTCTCGACTTACAGGGAGATATCCGACGGATTGATTTCCGGAGACTCTCTCCATTTCCTGTGCGAATACGTGCTCTCCGAACCCGGACGCACGATCCTCCCCATGTATATGCACAGCCCCGGTAAAACCTACTGCGACTCGGTCCATCTCTATTCCGTCGAAGTTGCCACGAAAAAGATCGTTCACAATGCGGCGCTCAGGCCGACATCCACGCACAGGGGACGCGGATCGGTCCGCGGCGCGCGATGGGCCTTAAAGGGTTCCGCCGTATACGTGCTTTATCACACGGGCTGGAGCGATGCCGGGGGGACGATGATACACGATCTCTTCGAATTCAAACCGGACGCCGGAAGCACCCGGGAGATCACCGGACCGGAAAAG
>CAZEAH010000387.1:0-472 GCA_964510075.1 uncultured Leptospirales bacterium
CGGCATTAGAAAAGGAGTGCCGGCTTCCGGCAAAATCGGGGTCAGAGCCTCTGGTGGATGATGGATGACGGGGTCGGAGTCCGCGGCAAACAATGGGGTCAGAGCCCCTGATTTCTGGAGGCCACCGGGCGGCACGGCGGGTGGAATGAGCGGTGGCGGCTCCGCTTTTCGGCGATACTGGTTTCGGGATACCGAGGGGTCAGAGCCCGTTTTCCAGGGATGGGCATATGGGATCGAAAAAGTATTCGGGGATGGAACTGTACGGCGAGGTCGCCTTCTACGGAGGGTCAGAGCCCGTTTTCGGGGGGCCGGCGGAGGAGGAACGGGGTCAGAGCCCTCTCGATGGCCGGTGGACGGACGTGCTCGCGGCGCTGGAATACGCCTTCCAGCCGATTGTGAATTCGCTTACCGGCATCACCTTCGCCGTGGAGGCGCTGATGCGCGGTTACGAGCGGGCCGGCTTCGACCGGCC
>CAZEAH010000387.1:482-3727 GCA_964510075.1 uncultured Leptospirales bacterium
CCCCCGCCCCTCCGCCGTGCTGGACGCGGCCTTCGCCGAGGGTGTGCTCCACGCCGTTGACCTGGAGCTTCGGCGCAAGGCGGTGGAGGCCTTCACGCGCATTCCGTTTCACCGCAAGATCAAGCTCTTCTTCAACTACGACCCGCGCGTTCACCTCGCGCAGGGCTACGAATTCGGCAGGACCGAGGCGATCCTTCGCGCCGCGGGGCTCCGCACCGACGTGATGGCCTTCGAGCTCTCCGAGCGGCACCGGATCGCGTCCAACGGGACGTTTCGGGACTGGCTGTGCCGCACGCGCAAGCGGGGTTTCAAGATCGCGCTGGACGATTTCGGCGCGGGCTTCGCGAGCTACGAGCTGTTCTATCATTCGGACCCGGACTTCCTGAAGTTCGACCGCTTCCTTATCGCCGACGTGGACTCGGACGTCAAGAAGCGCACCTTCTGCACCCACATCATCAACCTTGCGCGCCTTATGGGGGTGGTGGTGATCGCGGAGGGGATAGAGACCGAGAAGGAGTTCCTTACGTGCAGAGACCTGGGGTTTGAGCTCATGCAGGGCTTTTTTATCCAGAAGCCGGCCACGGACACCTCGCGCCTTGCGGCAACCTACGGGCGTATAGGCTCGCTTTCGGTAAAGGACCGGCGGAGCCGTTCGAGCGACGCGGAGCTCATCACCCGCGAGATAACCCCGCTCGATCCGATCAGCGCGGACGAGGACATTAAAATTTTGTTCACCCGGTTTACCCGGAACTCGGACAGGAGCTTTTTCCCGGTGCTGGACTCGGGCGGCTTTCCGCTGGGCATCGTCCACGAGCGGAGCATCAAGAAATACGTGTACTCGCCCTACGGCTACGACCTTCTGTGCAACAAGTCGGTGGCGGGCTCGCTCTCGATGTTCGTGGAGAAGTGCCCGATTGTGGACATCAACACGCCCCAGGAGAAGATACTGGAGGTGTTCGTCAACAACCCGGAGTCGGAGGGGGTCATCATTACGCGCGATTTGCGCTACGCGGGTTTTCTTTCTGCGCGCTCGCTTCTGGCGGTGCTGAACGAGCGCAAGCTCGCCGTGGCGCGCGAGACGAACCCGCTTACGGGGCTTCCGGGGAACATCCTCATCAACCGCTACATCGCCGATTCGCTCGCGCTCGACGGGGCGGTGTCGTTCGTCTATTTCGACTTCAACAACTTCAAGCCTTTCAACGACCGCTTCGGATTCCGCCAGGGCGACCGCGCGATTTTGCTCTTCGCCGAGGCGCTTTCGAAGGAGTTCGCGTGCGAGGGCTGTTTCGCCGGGCACATAGGGGGCGATGATTTTTTCGCCGGGGTGAGGCATTGCCGGGCCGAGGATGTGCCCGTGGAGGAACGCGTGGAGGCGCTGATCGACGGCTTTAACGACGGGGTGAGGGCCTTCTACAACCGGGGCGAGGCGCGGCGGGGCGTGTACCGGGCCCTGGACCGCGAGGGGGTGGAACGCGAATTTCCGCTGCTCTCGGTGAGCGCGGCGCTCATCACAATGCCCCGGGGCGTCCGTCCCGACCCACACACCGACATCAGCGCGCGCCTTTCGGAACTGAAAAGCGAGGCCAAACGGAGCGGCAGGAAGCTCGCGGCGCTGCGCCTGGAATAGCGGGGGGCAGAGCCTGTGTAAATAATGGGGTCAGAGCCCCCCGGAGAGGCCGCGTCTAACCGACAGAGGCGAACAGGACCACTCGGTCGATAAGATATGTACTTTATCGGGGCGCGTGTCGGTAAAAATTTGCGCCTTTTGACCATCGAATTGGAATTTGCGTGAAGTTTGCCGGCGCCGCCCTTAATTTTATAAAAATTTTACACGGAGTTGATCGGATTTTAACATTGACATACGATCCTGCCGGCTGTAGACTCGTGATTGACGAACCGGTCTACAGGCCGAAACCGCCGGATATTCCCGCGGTGCCGCGTTTCTTCCGGACTGATAACGGGAATACCGCGGAACCCGGGAAGATATGCGGAGTGACGGCTTACTAACGGAGGTGCCGCGTTCGATGGAAGCGCCGGCGTCCCGCCCCGGCGGGAACGTGCGGGCCGCTTCCGGAAAAAGCGGCGCTTCCGAAATCAATCAACCAAAAACGTTTCAGGAGGAATTACACATGAAGTCACGCAAAGTATTTGCGCTTCTGGTGGCGGCCGTATTCGTATTCGCCGGCGCCGCGTTTGCGCAGGACGCACCCAAGGCCGAGGAGCAGAAACCCGTTGTCGACGTGAGCGGCGTGCTGTTTCTTGACTGGGGCTATGTGCAGAAGGCCAACGAGAACAGCTCGTTTCAGGAAGGCTCGGACACTATGCGCCTGCAGCGCGCCTATGTCACCTTCGGCAAGAAGATCGACGATGTATGGAGTGCAAAGGTCACCGTTGATGGTTTTGGAGTTTCTGAGAAGGACAATACTGGTAAAACTACCGCGAACAACCTTGTATTCCTCAAGAACGCCTATGTCGAAATGAAGCAGAACTTCGACCCGGTCGTGCTTAAAGTGCAGTACGGTATCGTCGGCACCCCGATCATCGGCTACGGCGACGCGATGAGCGGCGCGCGCTGGATCTACAACACCTATATGGACAAAAGTAAAGACCTTCTGGGCGACTCCATCGACGTTTCGTCGGCCGACATGGGCCTTAAAGCCGACCTCAGCATCATGAAGATGGTCACCCTCACCGGTATGTACTCCAACGGCAGCGGCTACAAATATACTGAAGACCAGAAACTTACCGACAAGGCATACTGGGGAACGATCAGCATCAACCCGATCAAAGAGCTTGCCATTAATGGCTACTATCACACCAGGGACGTTGTCGTCGCGAACGAGGACGACGAAGAGATCACCTATTACGGCGGCGGTCTGGGCTGGAGCGACAAGTCGTTCAAGATCGGCGCGAATTACATCATGGGCGAGCGCAAGGCTGACTCTGCGTCGCCGGAGAACTCGAAAGACTATACCCTGTATGAAATATTCGCGAACATCAACCTGGCCGACGTAGCCGGCATGCCGGTTCTGCTGTATGGCAAATATGCCTATGGCGAATCCGAAGCCGACGATGACGTGAAGATTGAGGGCACGCAGATCTGGGCCGGTCTCGGCTACCAGTTCAACAAGTCGGTTCAGGTGATGGCTCTGTACCAGACCGGAGAAATAGAAGAAGATGACGGGGCCGGCAATAAGGTAAAGGTCGAAGAAGACATGATCTGGCTGAAGACGGAAGTTAAGTTC
>CAZEAH010000388.1:0-3725 GCA_964510075.1 uncultured Leptospirales bacterium
GCGAACGCCTCGCGCGCGGCCCGGATGTGCTTTCGCGCGAGCGGGCCGTTGTTCATCTTATACGCGTACTTGGCGATGAGGTAATGCAGCCGGTGAAACTCCGGGTCCTCCCTCGACGCGCGCTTGAGCGCGCCGATCGCGTCGGAGTAGCGCCTGCCGCGCGCGTACAGTTCGGCCAGGGTGACATAGGCGTAGATGAAGTGCGGGTTGAGCGCGACGGCCTTCTTTAAATACATTTCGGCCTTCTCGGCATTTCCCCGGGCTATCCACTCCAGGGCCATCTCGTAGGAGTCCTCGGACTCGATGTAGTCGTACCCGCGGTTTTTCACGGGACGCCTCCCTCGGCCGCCGCGGGGACTACGGCCTGCGCCGCGTTTGTGGCTATGGCGATCGAAAAGCCGAACTCTTTCGCCTGGAAGACGCTGAGGCGGATTCTGTAGGGTCCGGGAGTGAGCTTTTTAAGAGGGTCGTCCTTCACCGAACAGACCACGGTCTCGCGCTCGCTCTTCCAGCTGGCGTCAAAATTGCGGCCTATCTCGGCGTAGACAATCCGCCCGCCGCGCGGATTGAAGCGCGACACATCGATCGCCTTTTCAAGCACAAAACTGGCGCGAACGGTCGGATCGACATAGGCGCTTATTACGGCGGTGTTCTTGGCCAGCACGGTGATCTTAATGCACTCCTCGTCCTTCTCGAGGGTGAAATAGGCCTCGTATGAAGGATGGTTGTCGATCTTTTCTTTAGAAAGGTTTTCCTTTGAGGATGTCCCCCGGATGTAGGCCTTATAGATATACTCCCGTTCACGCGTCGGGGTCGTCGTTCCGCAGGCGGCGAGCGGAATCAGCGCGGTCACAACTAATGCCGCGGCGCGCCGCGCTGCATGATGGCGGCGGGTATCTCGTCGGGACATCGAATCGGCTCCTTCCGTGGTCGTTACGGCGGGGGGAACGCGCCCGCATGCGCTTTCTCGGCCCCGGCACGGGTATAGTGTTCATGCTTCCGGCGGCGATGTCAAGCAGGTGTCGGACCGGCATTCCGCCGATCTGGGGGGCGCGGCGCGGTGTGGTGGTGTGCGGAGCCGGGGATCGCGCGCCGTCGCGGGATGGGCCCGGAGGCCGGGCCGGAGTGATGCGCCCCGGGCCTGGGGACGGCGTACCCTCGCTAAGTGTGCTTTGGCACGGGGTGCGCGTCCCTGTGTGGGCGATTCCGCGGCGCGCGGCGGGCCTTCCCATCACCCCCGAAACGCCGTTGACTGAGACTCTTAAAGGAAATCACCCCCGCACCTCGCACTCCGGGCTCTTTAAAAAATGCCGGGGCTCCAAAAATCTTCTTGCCTTCCCGGCTCCGGCCCGGATGTAATACCTCTCGGTTACAGAAAGCGGCATTTCGACGTTCCGCACCCCGGCCTGCGCCCTTCTCTGGCGTTGTGGGGCGTTCCGAAATTAAAAACGACACGACTACCGGCAAGCTACATGTTTCTCAAATCGATGGAAATATTCGGCTTCAAGTCATTTGCCGAAAAGACCCCGATCGTCTTCGAGCCGGGCATCACGGTCATCGTGGGGCCCAACGGCTGCGGCAAGTCGAACGTGGTCGATTCCATCAAATGGGTGCTGGGCGAAAAGCAGGCAAAGAACATCCGCGGCGAGAAGATGGAGGACATCATCTTCACCGGCACCGAGTCGCGCAAGCCCCTCTCGCTCGCCGAGGTCTCAATTACCATCGATAACACCAACCGCGTCCTCTCGCTCGATTCCGACTCGGTGACGGTCACGCGGCGCGTCTTCCGCGACGGCGAGTCCGAGTACCTCATCAACAAGTCGCCGGTGCGCCTTAAGGACATCGAACAGCTCTTTATGGACACCGGTATCGGCAAGTCGTCGTACTCGGTGATGGAGCAGGGCAAGATCGACATGATCCTCTCCAGCCGGGCCGAGGACCGCCGCTACATCTTCGAGGAGGCGGCCGGCATCTCCCGCTTCAAGTACCAGAAAAAGGAATCGCTGCGCAAGCTCGAGGAGACGGGCTCCAACCTGGAGCGCATCAACGACATCATCCGCGAGATAGAGCGCGAGAAGGACCACAAGGCCCGCCAGGCCGAGCGTACCAAGGTGTACCTGGGACTGATGGCCGAGCTGAAGGATCTCGACGTGCGGCAGAGCCTGCTCCGCTACGGCGAGCTCTCCCGCCGGCGCGCGAAGATCGACGCCGACATCGAGCGGCTCACGCGCGAGCGCGAGGAGCTTTCGGCCCGCGTGTCGGCTATATCGGCCGAAAACGAGAAGGACGAGAAGTACAAGAACGACATCCAGATCCATCTCTTCGAGCTGGACAAGAAGCTGCACACCTACAAGCTCAAGGTGGAGGACATCGACTCGCGCACGGAGAAAAACCGAAGGCTTATAGACGAGCAGCAGGAGAGGCGCGCGGCGGTCGAAAAGAACATAAAGGAGCGCATTGGTTCGCTCGAGCGCCTGCAGCAGGAGACCGTCAAGAACCAGGAGGACGGCGTCCGAATCAAGGGCAAGATCGAGGAGGACCGCGCGCGCCTGGCAAGCCTCTTCGATTCGAGAAAGCGCAAGATCGATTCCATACACGCCTCGCGCGACAGGATTGAGGACAACCGCCGCCGCATCAAGTCGAACGACGAAAAGCTCAGGGGGCTGCGCGCAAGCCTCGAGGTGGTCATCAAAAAGCTGGTGGACGCCATCGAGAAGCGCAAGGCGGAGCTTGCCGGTTCGGAGGAGGAGCGCCGTGCGGTCCGCGCCCGGATCGACGAGAAGCTCGCCGCGCTCGAAAATTCCCTGCGCTCGGCGCTCGCCGCGCTCCGTCTGGGCGACACGGAGGACGCCTCGAAGGCGGTTTCCGCCATCGACGTGGCGGGGCTTCGGACCGACATCGCGCTTTTCGAGGGCTTCGAGGACGGGTTCCGCTCCATCCTCTTCGACAAAACGGGTATCCACGCCGAAAAGGAGTCGCTGGACCGCGGCATACGCCAGATCATGGAGGACAGCGAGGCCGCCAATAACGACATCGCCGCGCTCGAGGAGCACATCAGAAACGAGCAGACGGAGCTCGAGGACATCAACGCGATGGTCATGCGCATCGAGAAGGACCTTTCGAAGAACGAGAATGAACGCGCGTGGATCGAGAAGAATGTACAGTCGCTCGCGCACCAGATAAAGGACATAGAGCGCCAGATCGAGAACCACCGCGAGGACCAGGAGCGCTCGGCCAAGATTATCGAGAACCTCCGTAAGGAGATTAAGGAATGGGAGGAGCGCCTCATCGAATTCAACGACCGCAGCGAGGCGCTTAAAAAGAACATCGCCGAGTTTACGGCAAAGCGCGACGAGGTCGAAAAGCGCATGGCGGGAAGGCGCGACGTCTCGAAAAAGGACGCCGAAAGCCTTAAAAAGACGGCCGAGCGCATCGGCGAGCAGGAGAAGTCCCGGGTGGAGGTGGTCTTTAAAATCAACGGCATCGAGGAACACCTGTGGACCGAGTACGAAAAGCGTCTCTCCGACCTCAAGGACGTGCAGGTCGAGGAATCGCAGATGCCGGACATCCAGCGCGGCATACAGGAGCTTAAAAAGAAGATACAGGACCTGGGGCCCATCAACAACCTCGCAATCGAGGAATTCAGGGACTTAAAAAAGCGCTTCGAGTATTACATAGGGCAGAGGAAGGACATCGAGAAGGCGCGCGAGGACATCCTCTCGGTG
>CAZEAH010000389.1:0-3713 GCA_964510075.1 uncultured Leptospirales bacterium
GTATAGGCCTGCTGTCAGGCAGATCAAGACAAATAACGCCGCCGGCGTGCAGGAACGCGGCGCCACGGTCTTTAATAAGAGGATCGTCCCGACAGGTTGATTCCACCGTCGCGGCGCGCGTGTTTTTTTCATTTGGTGCCCGAATATATCTTGCGAAAGCGGCGATGGAGTCGCATAGATGGCAGAGAAATACATCACCTGCGGAGACTGGCGGAATGTACGGCATGGGTACCATCACACGACGATTCCTGTTCGTTCTGATCGCGCTTTCGGCGTTCCTCATCGGCGCCTCGCCCGCGCGTGAGGCCTCGGTCCACGTCATCATCTATCATACATTTCTGGGCAAGGAGCACGTCTCCACGGATTTCAGCGTGGACGAGCTGCGCGAGCATATGGAGAGTCTGAAACAGCGCGGCTACAGGTTCGTCGCAATGGCCGATATCGAGCGCGGCGTTGTATCGGGCTCGCGGAACGTGCTGGTCTGCATCGACGACGGAAATAAAAGCGTGATGAGGGCCTATCGAGAGGTGCTCGGACCTCTGGGTATAAAACCTCTCCTTGCGATCTATCCCAACATTATAGGCCGCAGAAAATACGCGCTCACCTGGGACGAACTGCGCATGCTCGCCGCCGACGGGTGCGAGATCGCGGCCCACGGTTTCTTCCATCTCCATGTTAACGACACACTGTACGCCAAAAACAGGCGCTACTTTATCGACGAGATACACAAGTCGAAACGGGTGCTTGAGGAAAAGATGGGAAGGCCGGTCACGGCGTTCGTCTATCCCTCCGGCGAAAAATGCGCGCATGCCATACGGGAGATCCGCGCGGCGGGTTACCGCTACGCCTTCACGATCAACTGGGGCACACTGAAGGTGCCTCTCGAGAAGAACGCGAACCCTTACGAGCTTCCCCGCTATATGCTTGTGAGGGCCAACTGGAAAAACGTATTCGCGCTGTTGGACAAAAAATCCGGAAGGCCCGGCGGCAACGGCCCGCGGAGCGTGAGGCGCCAGCTCGTAATGGACCGCTGACGGCGTGCCGTGCGGCGGGCCGCGGGCGATTCAGGCCGCTCTTCCGCCGCGCCCGAAGTCGCGGTACCCGGCGATCGCGATGAAGGCGGCGAGCGTGAATACGGCCGCCGCGACGAAGACGTGCCGGTAATGCAGCTGCAGTATCAGACCGCTTAAAAGCCCGCCGATCCCCGAGCCCAGAAACTGCGACGAATTGAAGATCGACAGAACCGTCCCCCTGAGCTGCGCATTGGGGTAACGCGAGGCCGCCGCCGGCAGCACCGGCGAGAGGACGCAATGTCCCGCGTAAAAGAGAAAGAAGGACACGATGTAGGCGGCAAGTCCGGTTGATACAATCGCGATGAGGATTCCGGCGAATTCGAAGGCGAGCCCGACCGCGGTGATCGCGGCGCTCCCCCGCCGGTCGGCCTGTCGCGCGAAGACGAACATGAGCGCCGTGCCGAGAAGCGAGACGGGAATAAAGATCTTCCACATGGCCTCCATGCCCAGCTCTTTTTTAAAGAGCAGGGGCATCACGAAGAAGACGGCGTTGATGTTGAGGTTGCCCACGAAGCCGATGACGTTCAGCCGGTTGAGGTCCGGGTTCTTCATCACCTCCCAGAGCCGCTCGGTCTTAATGGCCGGGAGCTCCTCCTCGATGATGGCCTGGTTGTCCATAAAGACGGCCGTGTAGACGATGGTGACCAGCACGAGCGCCGCGCAGATGAAAAAGAGCGCCGGGATGTTGATCTTCGCCGCTATGATGGGGCTCAGCGTGAAACCGAAGATGACCCCCAGCCCCATGGAAATTCCCACGTACGAGAGAGCGGTATTGCGGCGCTGAAGGCTGATTCCGTCCGTCAGCCATGCCATGGTAACGCCCTGAATGGCTCCCGCACCGGAGAGCACGCGGGCCGCTATGAGGTGATAGACGTTCTGAGAGAGACCCGAGAGGACGGAACCGACGAAATAGACGATGAGCCCGGCAAGGGTCACCTGCTTGCGGCCCCAGCGGTCGCTGAGCTTTCCGATGGGTATTTGGAGGAGGATCTGTATGATGCCGAAAATTCCCACCGCAAGTCCCGCCAGCGGCCCGGTCGAGCCGGGCAGTTCCGTGGCGAAGATCGAGAACACCGGAATGATCATGGAGATGCCGAGCATGCGAATGCCCATCACCAGGCTTATCCCCGTGATAAGCCTGCGCTCGTTCGTGTTGAAGGGCCGTGCTTCCATGCGGTCTGTCCGGCGGCTGGGGAAAGGGCGAACTCCCTCGCTCCGGGAACTATGCCGACGGTGAACAGCGAAGGTCAATCATTTTACCGGCCGCCGGACGCCTGAAGCGAGGAGCCCAGGCGCCGCGCCCATGCGAACACCCGGGAGCGCGCGCCTTGAGGGCGGAGTCTTCGTCGCGCGCGTATACGCCTCCTCGCGGAACGCAGCGCCTTCGAGTAATCGCCGACGGCAACGAGCTTGTCGGCCACACACACCAGCACCGACTCGGCGTAGCGGGGCGGTACGGGCGTCAGCGGCCACATGTGGCGGAGTATGGCGTCCTCCTCGATCGCGTTGAGCGCGAAACGGGAACGGGCGTTCTCCCGGGCGATCGCCGGGTGCCTGAAGCCGTGCAGGCCGGGGCCGTCGGTTCTCCAGTCGTAGAAGAAGAAATCGTGCAGAAGGGCCCCGCGCGCTGCGCTTATGGCGTCAAGGCCGCGCCCTTTCGCCAGTATGTATGCCACGCGCGCCACCTGCAGGCAGTGTTCGCGACGCGTCACCGTGCCATGGTGGGTAAACGCTCCCAGGCGACGGAACTCGACGCTCTCCAGTATCGCCGCTATGGATGGATGGCGCAGGGCGGCCGACCAGCCGTGGTCTTTCATTTCATCATCCTTATTTTGTCGATCAATGTTCGAACACGCGGGCACCCGCGAAGCCTGGATACTGGCAGGCGCAGGAGCGTAGCGTCAAGCCCGAATTTGGCCGCAATCGTCCGGCGAAGCACAAGAGCCCGGTCGCGTAACGTATTGCGGGCTGATACGAACTCCGGAGAGAACCGCGACAACCGGGAGGCGATCTGGTTGTTAACCTGGCCGTACTGGGAAACGATTGCGGGCAGAAGCCGCTCTGACGGGAAACGCCATCCTGACGGGACGAGGCGCTCGGCGGTCGTGCGCGCGCGCTCCGCGAGGCCGGATGAGATACAAAAATCGACCGTCACTAGCGAAAGTGCCAGCGCGTCGATTCCGGCGAGAACTGACGGCTCGAGGGCGTGAAGAAACCAGAGCGACAGCGGGTAGAGCGTCTTTTCAAACACGAAGGCCAGTATGACCCAGTACAGGGAAAAACCGGGGCAGATGAGGCCCTGAAAATTGAGCGGCTCGTCGCTGTAGTCCCAGCACCGCCGGCCGAAGAATCGCAGAAGCAGAACTCCCGCCGCGTATTCCACGAGCGTGAGCGCCGCACAATAGGCGACTCCCCGCAGCGCGGGGTGCAGGTGGCTCATCGCGGAATAAAGCGCGATGATGAGCACCGCGCCGGTGCCGTACAGCGGGAGCCATGGTCCCCGCAGGAAACCCGGGTTAACCGGTGTCCCGCTGTTGCGCCAGCGATAGATGAACTCGATGATCCAGCCGATCACCGAATAGACGAAGAATAACAGGAATATATGTTCCGCCGAAAGATACATGGTGTTGTCTCCTGAGT
>CAZEAH010000390.1:0-3706 GCA_964510075.1 uncultured Leptospirales bacterium
CTTCCGCCCTTCACCGTTCGCGGATAATACTCGGTTCCGACGGCGTAGAGGTAATTCCCCGCGGGGACCATCATGATCCCCCTCGAGGCGACCGGCTGCGACGGGGCGCCCGGAAACGGCGACACGAACTCCCACAGTTTCTCGCTGTTCGAAAACCTGATCGCCTTCAGCGAGGTGAAGGCGAGGTCGCGCCCGCCCACCACGCGCTGGACCGAATGAGCTATATAAATCTGGTCGCGTATCGTCACGAAATAGGGCCCCGTACGTTCGCCGAAATCCATGTCGCGGAGCACCTCTCCTCCCGCCGGATCGACCGTAACGATCCTCCTGTTGCCCACCGAAAAAATGATCTCCCGTTCGGTGAACCCCGGGTTCGATGTAACCTGGTCGCCGTACTCCTTCGACCATACAACGCGGCCGTCTTCGAGAGACAGGCTGTAAAGTTTCGCGCCGGAGATGATGTAGACGCCGCCCTTGTACACGACGGGAGGGAAGATGACCGGCGGCTTTTCTATGACGGCCTCCCATTTCACCTTTCCGCTGTCCGCGTGCAGGCAGAATACCGCGAACCTGTCCTTACCGAAATCCATGGACTGCGTCAGCACCCAGCGGTCGTAAAAGGTCGGGAATCCGCTGTAGCTTCCTATCGCGCTGTTGTTCCAGAGGGTCCTGCCGTTCCTGATCTCGCGCGACATGAAAACATTCCGGGTGCCGTACAGAATCGCGTCCTCGGAGACGAATGGATCGGAGTAGATGCCGTCGACCATCGCGCCCGATGTTTTTCCGTAGTGCTCCTCGGGCATGCCGGTGCGCGCCCAGCGCACCGCGCCGCTGTTCTTGTCGATCGCGTAGATGGCGTAGGCGTCGGAGACAAAGAGCGTGTCTCCTTTGATAAGCGGATACTTCACCTTTCCCGCGGGACGACGGGTCGGATTGAACTGGGCCGACACCTGAAGCAGGTCGAGCTTCCAGAGCAGTTTCCCTTCCTCTTCATCCAGGCAGTAGACGTTTTTCTTGATGTCAAGGAAGTACACCCTGCCGTCGGAAACGATAGGATTGAATACCGTCGCGGGCGACTCGAAAAGCCATTTGAGGTTATTGTTTTTGACGATTATCTCGTCGTTGTTTCCGGTGAAGTAAATATTTCCCTTGTATATGGGCCAGTCTGCGGCCGCAAGTACCGGCGCCGCGGGATATAACGCGCAGAACAGTGCCGAAACGGCGTATAAACCGGCTCTGTTACGTACGGAACGAAGCAGTCTCAGTATAACCATACCCCCTCCGGCACACCCTCATCGGGCACGCATACCGTGAATCCGACGGACTCATCCCCGCGATACGCACCGCCGTCAACCGGCCTGAATTATGCGCCGTGGTGCACGAATATTCCACTATTTTTTTGACCTTTTGCGCCACCACCGCGGAATCGATTGCCAGCGGGCACCCCCGGCTGAATGCCCTGGAGCGTCGAAACATTTCATGAATATTAAACAATATAATATAATTAACATTATTGCAATTATGTATTGACCCGGAAAGCTCGCCATCGTATGATTTCAACAGGGCCCCGCGACGTATACATACTCGGACTCCACCGCCCGCGGCGAACCAGGCTTCTCCTTCACCGTTCAGCACACACGCCATCGCGGTCCCGCATCCCCGCCACAAGGAGGCAGATATGCCCTTTACGAGATTCTGGCACGAATCGTACGACCCCGGCGTTCCGCCGATGGTCCATTTCGAGGAGACGACCCTGTCCCGGGCCCTCTCGCGCAACGCGGAGCGGTTCCCGGACCGTCCCGCGCTTATGTTTCTGGGGAACACCATAGGTTATCGTCGGCTCGACGAGATGGTGGACCGGTTAAGCCATGCGCTCGCGGCGCTCGGCATCGGTCCCGGCGACCGGGTGGCCACCCTCCTGCCGAACATCCCCCAGGCCACCATCTCCATCTACGCCGCGTTCCGCACCGGGGCCGTAGTCGTGCCCACCAATCCCCTGTACACCGAGCGCGAGCTCGAGTACCAGCTTAACGACTCCGGCTCCGAAACGGTCATAACCCTCGACCTGCTTCTTCCGCGGCTCGCAAAAATCCGGCCGCGCACCGGCATCAGGCACATCATCTCCTGTCATATAAACGACTATCTCCCCTTTCCCAAAAAACAGTTATTCCCGCTTATAAAAAAGGACATGTATCGAAAAACCGACAGGGGGGAGGGAATTCACGAGTTCACCGAACTCCTTGCACGCCAGTCTGGCGCGAAGTTCGATGACCGCTCGAACTGGGCCGAGCTCGCGGCCCTGCTCTACACCGGCGGCACCACCGGAACGAGCAAGGGGGTGATGCTTCACCACTCCAACCTCTCTTCGAACGTCCAGCAGTTCCGCGCCTGGTTTCCCACCATCAAGGATGGAGAGGGAAGCATGCTCGCGGTCTTTCCTTTTTTCCACTCGGCGGGCTTTACCGCGATCCAGAACATGTGCATCTGGTCGGGATGGGGGGCCGTTCTTGCGCCCCGCCCCGAAACCGGCGTCATCATCGATTTATTGAAAAAGTATCGCCCGTCGTTCGTCCCCGGGGTGCCCACAATCTTCGTCGGGCTGTTGAACGATCCGCGATTCCGCGCGCTCGATTTTTCGTTTGTACGGGGATTTTTCGCCGGCGCGGCGCCGCTTTCCACCGATACCATTCGCGACCTCAAAGAGCTTACCGGCGCCATGATCGTTAACGTTTACGGACTGACCGAAACCTCGCCGCTGGCCACATCGAACCCGTTCCGGGGAAAGATAGTTCCGGGAAGCATCGGTTTGCCGCTTCCCAACACCGACATGCGGATTGTGGACATCGAGAGCGGTACGCGCGACATGCCGGTCGGCGAACCCGGAGAGGTGCTCTTCCGCGGGCCCCAGGTTATGAAGGGGTATTACAATAAACAGGCCGAAACCGACGCCGTGCTCAGGGACGGCTGGCTGTACACCGGCGATATCGGCACCGTCGATGCCGCGGGAAACCTGACCATTGTAGACCGCAAGAAGGACATGATCATAGCGGGAGGGTTCAACATCTATCCCAACGAAATAGACGATATCCTGATGTCCCATCCGGACATACTGGAAGCATGCACCATAGGCGTTCCCGACACGTACCGCGGCGAAACGGTAAAGGCGTACGTCGCGCTGAAACCCGGCGCGCGACTTTCCGAGGACGAGGTGATCGCGTACTGCCGCGAGAACCTGGCGGCATACAAGGTCCCGCGCTCGATCGTCTTCATCGACGCCATTCCGAAAACAACGGTGGGAAAGATACTACGAAGGGCCGTCAGGGATCTCGACGAGCGGCGCGAGCGGGAGAAGAGCGCCTGATCTCGACATCGTATACCATGGAAAGCGGCGCGTGGTCCGAAAAGCGTTGCTCTTTGTAAATGACGGCTGAGACGACCCTGTCCTTCAAGCCGGGGGTTACGACCTGGTAATCGATGCGCCAGCCCACGTTTTTCTCGCGTGCGCGGCCGCGGTTGGACCACCAGGTGTACTGGTCCGTTTCATGGTTCACGACGCGGAAGGCGTCGACAAAGCCAGCCGGACCGAAGAGCTCGTCCATCCACGCGCGCTCCTCGGGAAGAAAGCCGGAATTCTTCTGGTTGGACCTCCAGTTCTTTATGTCGTTGACCGTATGCGCGATGTTCCAGTCCCCGCACAGAACGTATT
>CAZEAH010000391.1:0-3686 GCA_964510075.1 uncultured Leptospirales bacterium
CAAGGGCTGTTCGAAAACAGGCCGTTTATGCCTCAATGTGCTGAATAGTTACAAAAAATGGAGACTCTCCTCCATTATATTATACGTTCGGCAATAAAGAACGAATCAATGTCAGATTTACACCGAATGTCAATTATATTTTAATACCACGGAAAGGGCGGGGCGTCAAAATTAAACGTTCGCCCCTAACGCCCCCTGCGGAGCCCCTCGGCTGCCGCCTGCGCGGGGCTTATGAAGCTTACGTTGATCCTGTAGGTCGAGGTACAGGCGCGATCCAGCGCGCGGTTGACCACGCGGAGCGGATCGATGATGAGAACAATCGCGCTGCGGAGAAAACCGGGGCTCATGTTTTTCTCGACGAACAGTCCCGTCTGGTGAAGGGCCTCGCCGAAAAGCGCGCCGCCGATGCCGGTGGTGAAAAGATCGTTCAGCGAGGCCTCCTCCTTGAACTCTCCCAGGTATTCCCACATCAGGCTTCCGGCGATGGAGAACATCATCGAGCCGTAGAAGCCGTACCCGTTGCTGCGCGCAGCGTTGTAATATAAATTGCCGGAATAGACGTGCCCCACGCAATTGGTTGTGAAGTTGTTGGCGTCCAGGGTCATCCCGTCGGCGAGCTTCCGCTTGAAGCCCGCCAGCGTCAGCGGATATTTCCAGTCATCGGTGTTGGTATCCAGATTCATCACATAATCGATCTCGCCCAGACCGTTGAGCACCACGATCCCCCCGAGAGAACGCCAGAACCGGGCGGTACGCGACGGCGGAACGCTCACGTCCACCGAATATCCCGTAATGACGGTCTCCCCGTCTCTTTCCTCGTACACGAGATCGCTTATCCGGCGGTCACCCGAAGTGAGCGCGTACGCGAGCATAGATTCTTTACTGTCCACTTTCCCCGGGGGGAGGGCGGCCCCGAGCACGCCCCGGAGCGCCTCCGCGCTGTCGCGCTCGAAGTCCCTGCCGTCGGGAATCGCCCACTGCACGCGCGAGACGAGCCCCCCGCTGTTCCGCGGATACAGGGTGAACCCGACGCCGTACAATCCCTCACAGCGGATACGCTTGCTGACCAGCAGAAGGCCTTCGTCCACGGCCGGCACCCCCGCTGTCCGCACGTACCGCACGGTGGCGGCGTACCCCTTGAAAAAGCCTTTCATATAATAATCACCGAGCACGGGAAACGCCGGATCGCTATCGACGAGATTTACCTGAGGCGGATTGCCCGTCTGTTCAGCATAGAGCGGCATCATGCGGGCCGAAACGATTATCGCGAGCACCGCCGCGGCAAAAGAAAGCGTACGACGGCTGCTGATTGCTTTTCGAATTATTGCCTTCATAGTCCGTACCACGCCTCAGCCGTTCCCCGGCGTGTGGGCGCCCGCGCCGATTTTACATTCCAGCCCGAAATTGACCCTGTGCCACGAGTAGTGCTTTGTGTCCGCCCTCAGGCGGCTGTACACGTGCCAGTACTCATACGCGGCTGTGGCAAGAACGCCGCGGCTGAGATAAAAACCGATCGATCCGCCGGGAACGTTCAGAATATCGTACGCCCTCTCCTCTTCGACCGGGGAAAAGTAGTACAACCGGTAGTCGGCCCTCAGGCGCAGCGGGCCCATGCGGTCCGCCGCGAACGACAGCGCACATGGCACCGACCAGCTGTAGTAGAAATTCTGCCGGCGGTTGCCGTAATATTTCGATCGGAATATGGGACTGAGATCGTCCTCCTCCGCTTCGGTGATATTGGTCGCGCAGAGCGAGGAGTTCACGGATAGGGCGGCCGAGGCGAAGGCCGATACGCTGTAACGGCGGTCCGGGCCCCACTGGTGGAGAATGCCAAGCATGGCCGGCTTGAGGATAAAATACTGAATATGGGGATGGTCTTCGTAAATCCCGTCGCTCCACATGAATTCTTTGAAGTTGAGCGAGGGACGGGAAAGCTCGATCCCCGAGAACACTCCGAGGATACGCCGGTCAGGCCGCGACGCGTCCGCCGAGACCGTCTGTACGCCCGCCAGAAGCAGGCTTATGTCATACCATACGTCCTTCCATTCGGGGCTGAGATTCAAATGTCCCTTCAGATGGAAATAATCGCCAAGGGCCAGTCGAGTGCTCTCCTCGTTCACATGCCGCGCGGGATCGTGAAGAATGTCCGCCCCGAGCTGGAGCGTTCCAATGCGCCACCTGGGATATGGTTCGAATTCGTGAAACCGGTTATACCCCGCCGAGACGGAGGCCACGTAGGCGCTCAGTCTCCGAGGGCCCCGGTGTTCGAGCGATTCAAGAAACCAGGGGAGCATCACACGGACCTGGTCGGTGCCGGCATCCTCCCCTCCCGAAACGCGGATGCGGAAGGTCCGCTCCCTCTGCGACCCATCGTACGAAACCCGGGCATCGTACACCTCGAACTCGCCGTCGACGGCGCCGGAAAGACCGGCGCGAAGTTCCTCGAAGTCGTTTCGCAGGCGATAGGCACGGAGCGAGCCCGGTTCGTCGAGGTAGACCTTCCAGCCGCGCGCGGAGAGTACGCGCGCGAAATCATCGAGCACGCGGCCCGACTGGACAACCGGTCCCGATGCGGCGAACGCCGGAACCGACGACAGGAGCGCGGCACAGAGGATGGCGGCGTGTGCGAGTTTCGCCGTGCGTGCTCCAGGAATCAATGTCAGTATTGTCCGCTTCACTTTTCGTTCTGTACATATGTAATCCGGGCGCCGTACTCCTTGACATTCCGGCGACCGAAATTAGCACGTTCATACCGGCATGAAGGCGTGTCAATCCTTTTCCATCGGAAGCGCGACCGGGCAAATAATTCCTTGATAAATAGTTCTCCACGATCGAAAGTTGCGTCGTGACGTCCCGCCGGGCGGGCTCCGGCTTGATTAATATCCGGGCCATGATATATTATATATACCATCGGCGCGGACGAACGGACCGGTATCGCGGACGGATCACGCGGAACGAGAAGGCACCAACGATAATCCGGGAGACAACTGTCATGGCGGGCTCAAATAACCATCTTATATACTACGGTCATGAAACCCTTCGAAAGGTCGCGGAGGACATCACAACCATCGACCAGGCCACGATCGATCTCATCGAATCGATGTTCAACGTGATGTACGGTGCCCGCGGCATAGGCCTCGCGGCGCCGCAGGTCGGGGTGTCCCGGCGCCTGCTCATACTCGACATCGAATCCTACAAGGGACCGATTCTCACCCTCATCAATCCCGTCATCACCTCCCGCTCCGACAGGACCGGCCCCTACGAAGAGGGCTGCCTGTCGGTTCCCGGAATAAACGCCGTCATCACGCGGCCACTCGAAATAGCCGTAACCGCGGTCACGCCCGAAGGAAAGGAAATGCGCTTCGAGGCCGGCGGCCTCCTCGCCCGCGTGCTCCAGCACGAGATCGACCATCTGGACGGCAGGCTCTTCATCGACCACCTCAAGGAACACGACCGCAGGGAGCTTACGGCGGAACTGAAGAAAATCAAGAAGCTCAACAAGGGGAAATGAGGATAGGCTTTTTCGGAACGCCGCAGATAGCGGCCCACTGTCTGCGCTCGCTCGCCGACGCGCACGACGTCGCCTTTATCGTGAGCAACGACGACAGACCCTGCGGACGTCATCTGCGGGTACAGTGCTGTCCGGCGAAAGAGGTCGCGCTCGAGCGCGGAATACGCTTCTATCA
>CAZEAH010000392.1:0-3669 GCA_964510075.1 uncultured Leptospirales bacterium
CCCCCCCGCGATCCATCCCACCCGAATTACCGCACAAACGCCGAAATTGGTTGACTGATAATACCGTCGTTCAATAATCGTCTTTAAAATACCATACACATTCAGGCCTTTGACACGCCAAATCCGGGGGCGATTCAACGGGGCCACACACTCACCGCAGCGAGGTATACGCCATGGGAACCACGGCTCACAACCTTACCGACTACGACCGGATCATGCGGGAATTCACATGGAATGTCCCGGAGTATTACAACTTCGTCCTGGACGATTTCGAGAAATGGAAGGACGACAAGTCCAAAACCGCGCTCATCACCGTGTCTCACGACGGTGAACGCGCGACGAAGCTCAGTTTCTGGGAACTCTCCGTGCTATCGAATAAATTCGCGAACGTCCTTCACTCGCTCGGCATACGCCGCGGCGACCGCGTCTTCCTGATGCTTCCGCGCGGAGAGGAGTGGTACATCGCCATGCTCGGCATGATAAAAGCGGGCGTGGTGGCCATGCCGACCCCGAGCCTGGTCACCGGGCACGACATCGACTACCGCATCAACAGCGCCGACGCCGTGGCCGCCCTTACCGACGAGGAGGGAGTCGAAAAGGTCGACGCGGTCGCGGGGAAGGTCCCGGGCCTCAGGCACCGCATAGCGGTCGGTCCCGCACGCGAAGGATGGCTTTCCTTCGACGGGCTCATGGCCGAAGCGCCGCGGAGCTTCGACCCGGATATCTTCGGCGGTAAAACGAAGAGCTCCGACCCCATGCTCGTCTACTTCACCTCCGGCACCACAGGCAATCCCAAGATGGTGCGCCACACGCAGGCCTACGCGATCGCCCACACCGTCACCGCCCGCTACGTGCAGGACCTGCGGCCCGGCGACATCATCTGGGTTCACGCGGACACCGGCTGGGCCAAGACCGCCTACGGCAAGCTCTTCGGCCAGTGGATCGTCGGCGCGACCGTCATGCAGTGGAAGATGGGAGCGAAGTTCGAGCCGGCCCTCATGCCGAAGATCATCGAGAGATACGGCGTCACCGTGTTCTGCGCGCCGCCCACGGCCTACCGCATGCTGATCGGCCACGTCGATCTCGCGCGGTATGACTGGAGCGAGCTTCGCCATTCCATGTCCGCCGGCGAACCGCTGAATCCCGAGGTGATCCGCGCCTGGAAGGACTCAACCGGGAACGACATCCTGGACTACTACGGCCAGACCGAGACCGTGCCGCTGGTCGCGAACTACCCGGCCGTCCCCATCCGCGAAGGGAGCATGGGAAAGCCCACGCCGGGACACGTGGTGGAGATCGTCGACGACGACGGGAACGTGCTCCCGCCGAACGAGGAGGGCCATATCGCCGTGAAGGTGAAGCCGGTTAATCCCCCCGGGGTCTTCACCGGCTACTGGAAGGTCGAGGAGCAGACCTCCTTTGCGGGCGACTGGTACTTCACCGGCGACCGCGCCTACAGGGACGAGGACGGCTACTTCTGGTTCGTCGGGCGGTCGGACGACCTCATCAAGTCCAGCGGCTACCGCATCGGCCCCTTCGAGGTGGAGAGCGCGCTCCAGGAGCACCCGGCGGTGCTCGAGAGCGCCGTCATCGGAAAACCCGACGAGCTGCGCGGACAGCTCGTAAAGGCATTCATCATACTGCGCCCCGGGTACGAGCCTTCGGCCGCGCTCGTCAAGGAGCTGCAGGAGCATGTGACGAGGGTCACGGCCCCCTACAAATACCCGCGCGAGATCGAGTTCGTGACCGAGCTCCCGAAGACCATCAGCGGCAAGGTGCGCCGCGTGGAGCTCAGAAAAATGGAAGTGGATAAGATGAAGGCGGGGGTGTAGCGGCGGTCGGCGCCATCAACCCGAACAGGGCGGATGGCGTTGTTACCGCGTCAGGTTTTGCGGAATGTCCTTCTTCGTGCATTCGGGATACTGGTCGCACCGATTGAGGAGATTTCGACGGCATACCTGGGCGAATATCCTAGAGTGGTTACATCAACAGACTGGATTCTATCTACACGATAGCTTTTTATCAGCGCGGCTTCCCTTTCATACCCATACAATAGAATGTCGCCTTTTTTAGTCTTACGAAATGAATATGGCTCTACCGTGCGAACCTTATTGCTATACGTCAGTCGGATGCATACCCTGTTAACCGCGCCGAACTGGATTCGATCAAGTGATGATGTTTGTCGTGAGATTGACAGCATCCTGCCCTGTTGCCACCGAATTGAACCCTCTTCTGATTCGACACGCGGAATCCCCAGCGGTGACTCTTTCCCCTCTATCCAGTCGAATAGAAAGGGCAGCTCGCCCCAGAATTGTTCCACTTCCGGAAGCACCGCGATCTGGTGCTTAAGCATATTGCTCCATTCAGCGGACAACTCGGATTTTTGAGGATGGTTATCCAGCAGATGGAACGTTGGAGTTTCGATACTCTTAAACGTGCACTTATCTTCAAGAACCGACAACAACAATCTTCGATCGGCCACCAGCTCACGATTGCGATAGAGGTGAATTACATCATAGAGGTCCCTCGGACGGATTCGTTCATATAATGCACGTACTTTTTCGGCAAAAACCTCCTCATACGAATAACACAAGACTTCCATACCTGGAGTTATCGCATCTGAATAAGGATGGTATATATTCCCCGTTACCGGTTTGAGCACCAGAATTTCGTCGACCGATAGATCGAATTTGATTTTAGGTATGGAATTCCGTCTTTGCAACGGCCCGATATATCCCATTTTGCACTGTGATGATAGTTTACCTCGTGGATTGGTGAATACTTCTACGGATGTCCGATCGGGAGGCATCTCGATACCCGACCGCTCATAAACCCACGATGAAATATCGCTTAAAACGGCAGATAGGAATTTCTCATCAATCTGCGAAGAATCGAGGATAGTAAAATCAAGGTCTTCGGAGAACCTGTATGTTTCAAAATAGCATTTCTTGAGGCAGGTGCCACCTTTAAAGACCCAGGAGTTATTTATATGCTGATTATGAGCTATACCCGCAAGTATCCAGCCAAGAATATAATCCTTTTCAACAATTTCAGGATTCAAAGAAAAGGCTTTTGAATGCTCCAGGAGCTCATTCTTGCTTATCACATCATCCCTTCCCGGCCCACGATTCGGGTATCCAGAGCTTCCATCTCGTTGTCAGTTTATCGGCATCAAGGTCCGGATCCAGTTTCGAATAACCCGAACTGATCCGCGCATGGCATTGTTGGATAATCTCCCGCTCTTCCGCGTGAAATTTTTCCATCAAGTAACCCAATCTCTTAAATACCGTTTTATTTTTAATTCGCAGAGCATACTCAAACAAGGCGTTGAGATTTTTATGAGGGGACTGCATATAATTGTTCAAAACATCGGATACCGGTCTTATTCCCCCTCCCAGTTTTGTATCATTAAGCATGTCGATAATCGTCCTGCCCGGATCGGACACGTTGACCTTCATCTGCCCGCGCCATACCGTTTTGTATCCGAAAAACAGCTCCGGAGATATCGATTTCACGGAGAACCGGGAATTTCCGAAAGAAACATCCTTTATTCTCTTGGCCTTGACCGTCACTACGCAGACAGACTGGAATATCTGCTCGGTAAGGTCCCAGTATTCGGCCGCGCTCCAACCGCCGATGTAACACGGGCTGAATATCTCGTGGGCGATT
>CAZEAH010000393.1:0-2428 GCA_964510075.1 uncultured Leptospirales bacterium
CAGGAAGATCACTATCGGCGGAGAGTTCATCGATGTCCATACAAAATACTTCATCGACGACCTGTTGAAGCGTGACGCCTCATTCGAGGTATACGAGCGCCCCTACATGAACCGGCATTACTCGAAGAACGAGCCATACCGCAGACATCTCGATATCATACTGATACTCACCACACTGTACGGGATACTGTTCCCGAGCCGGATCAAGGCGGCCGACCTCCGATTCCTGGCGCGGCTCCAGTCGGAGATCGGCTCCGCGTTCCGGATCGATATAGACCTGGTAAAGATGTTTTCGAAAGAGATCGCGCGTTTCAGGATAAAATACCGGCTGCTTAAAGCCTTGCTGAAAAAGAAGGGTGCTCGTGAAGTGTACCTGGT
This sequence comes from uncultured Leptospirales bacterium, assembly GCA_964510075.1. GTDB lineage: Bacteria > Spirochaetota > UBA4802 > UBA4802 > UBA5368 > MVZN01. The sequence goes on from CAZEAH010000393.1 coordinate 379, forward strand.
GGTGGGGTATGGCGAGGCGCCGCTCATAAAAGCCGCGCGGGATCTCGGAATAACCTCCATCGAGTTCCAGCATGGCGTGCTTTCAGAGTATGTGCTCGGGTATCATTTTCCGTCGGCGCCCAAAAACTCGCTGGAATACTTCCCGGACCGGATATACATATGGGATGATTTCTGGAAAAAAATGTGCGACCTGCCGCTGACCGACGAGCGTATAATAACATACGGTTTTCAGCATTTACTTAAAACCAGAGAAGAGTACAGACATTTACTAAAAAGTGAAAAGCAAATTATCGTAATATCGCAGGGTGTCGCCGGACCGAAGATGTCGGATATCATTCTGAAAAACATCGAGGATTTGAAGGATTATACCATACTCTATAAACTCCACCCTGGTGAATACGACAGGTGGCGGCAGTATGAAAGCCTTGTCAGGCTTTCGAAATACGACAACGTAAAGGTCATCGACAATAACGAAATTCCTCTCTATCGGCTTCTCGCGGAATCACGGTTCCTGATAGGCCTTTCGTCCACCGTTATATTCGAGGCCCTGAGCTTCGACTGCACCATTTTACTGGTCGATCTGCCGGGAATCGAGCATATGAAGAAACTGATCGGGGCCGGGAAAGCGACGAAAATTGAACCGGGTAATAAGTTAGTCGCCTATCTGAAATAACCGGCAGCCGGAATGGATGCCGGGTCAGGATGAGACAAGACCGATCAACGCGCCGGCGTTCTTTTCGATACTGTGAAATTCATCCGCATAGGAAAACGCCCGGTCCGCTTTTTGCCGATACAGGCTTCCGTCTTTTATAATTTTTGTGAAGAACGAAGAGAGCCGATTCGGGTCCCCTCCGCAATAATACCCGGCCCCGTAGGTAGTCAGCAACTCCCCATAATTCAGCTTATACGACAGCACCGGCAAACCCGTCGCCGTTGCCTCGAGCACCGTCATGGGCCAGTCGCCCTCGTAGTCCGAAGTGATGCAGAAGACCCTGCTCTTCGCCAGCAGCGTATAGACCTCATCATACTTCACGAAGTCGAAGAACGTAACATTGCGAAGCCCGCGGGCCCTGTTTCGCATCTCGTCAAAGTACTCCTCGTGCGCGGCGACCTTCGAACAGATCATGCAGAACCGCAGTTTCGGGTTCGCCGCGGCAAGCTCCAGGAACACCTCGGGATTTTTCCAGCGCTCGCAGCGCGCGATCCAGATGGCGTCAAATTCTTTTTTACGTGATTTCTTGATTTTACTGAAGTCCAGGCCCTTCTTGAGGATGGCAACCCGCGCGTCGGGCCGCTTTCTCAGTATAGTGTCCCTCTCCAGCTCGTTCTGCGCCACGATGAGGTGCGCGAACCGAAGCAGCAGGAAAAAGAGCGGGCACCTTTTGTGGTTCTTCTGGTACTTCCCCTCGCTTTCGACGTCGTGCGCCAGCATGAAGACGAAGCGCATGCCGAAAATGCGCGCGTACAGCGCGAAAAGGCACGACTCGATCGTGAGCCCGCGCTGAAGGATGACATCGGGCCCGAGCCTTCGCAGGGTACGGTGATAGATACGGACCTTTTTAAAGATGGAATCGCTTTCCTTGAATGTGGGAACCAGGTTAAACCGTTCGGCATCGTCGAAATCGATGACCGGGTAGTCCGGAATGAGCGAAAACGGCTCCACGCCCGGCCGGTTGAAGAGCTCGCGCGCGATCATGAACATCTGCACGTTCGCCCCGCCGAAGGTGCGGCCGGAGGCCCTGTTAAAAAGCGCCTCGGAGTCCTTGGGGAAGATGATCGCGATTTTCATGGATATCGATTTAAGATTCAAGATTTAAGATTACAGATTAAAGATTGAGACTTGATGCGTAACTGACAAAAATGTCATCGCGAGGAGCGCAGCGACGTGGCGATCTCAACAGGCAATAGCCTGTTCATGGAACTCTGTGCGTCAGGAGATTGCCACGCCCCGATGAGACAGGGGCTCGCAATGACAGGGTAGTTCCGGAACTCTTAACGCCCCGATGAGACAGGGGCTCGCAATGACAGGGTAGTTCCGGAACTCTTAACG
>CAZEAH010000393.1:2528-3669 GCA_964510075.1 uncultured Leptospirales bacterium
CCCCGATGAGACAGGGGCCCGCAATGACAGGGTATTTCCGGAGCTCTTCACACCCCGATGCGGCCGGGGACCGCGATGACACCCGGTAAAGCAACAACTCCAGAGATTTGAAGATCGGAGAGGCCGGGTGTCAATCGTAAAATATTCCCTGCATCAAATTAACATTATAAATCAAATGCTGAACGCCTTTCTGGTGCCGTCCTTATGTGGACCGGATACGCCTGATCGGCGGGAAGCCTTTTTCCTGTAAGTATTAATTACCGTTTTGCTAAGTTTGCGCGGCATCCGCATAGTCTCAATATAGACATAAGACAATTTTCCTTCATCCATCATCTGGTGTACCCGTTGTCTGCTGACGGACAATTCTTTCGCGATCGTGTCCACCATCGTGAGCTCGGAAGCGAGGGTTCGGGTGGAATCCTGCCGGGCCTTTTCGTCCGCGAGGAGGCAATTGACGCGATTCCTGGATTTACTCGAGTATATCCCATCGCCGCAGACGGAACAGAAGTACCCGTCGAGGCCGGAGATCGTTATGGGCTTATAGTCGGTGTGCCGGAATGTTTCCGAGATGTTCTTCTTATAAATCATGGTGCCGCTGGAGCCGCATACCGGGCAATCGACCCATATCTTTTCTTTCATAATTACTTCTCCTTAAATGAAATTACGACAGTTTCATCCTCGAAAATCTGAACTTTGATATATGCTTTCTTCCCTTGAATGTCCTTATGGTATACATCCTGCCATAACCGGGAGTTAAAGCGCGCGGTCATGGATTTATAAAAATCGCTCTGGTTCATCCGGAGGATTGTATCGAATACGCCTTCCGGTCCCAGTAGAAAATCAGAAAAAGCCGATTTAACGGCCGTTGCCGTTATAACGCATTGTCCCTCCGCTATCAGTTCCTTACGCGGGAAAGGGGATACTGTGGCTTCAGTTTCTCCAAAAGAAATCCTTTACAATGTCAATATAATAGAAAAGTCAGGATAGTCAATAATTTAATTGCTGACACGGAGGAACGTGTATTGGGGTAATTCTACTCATTACTCGTGAGGCCTTTAGGGTTATCGAAAGAAGGCCTCATCCTGTTGTTACCCGCGCCTTAAAGTGAACCGGGTTCGCAGGTCAAAATGAACCGGTTATT
>CAZEAH010000394.1:0-3667 GCA_964510075.1 uncultured Leptospirales bacterium
GAGGGGGGTCACTTTGATTGACGATAGGGGGTCACTATGGGTGACGGATTACATGGGTTATGTGACCGGCAATTCCGAGATTAAAAACGTCACAAAAGACAACGCGGAGTGGATCGCCGACAATTATAATACCGATCCCGGATATGGCTTCGGCGGGTTCGGGGTCGACAAAACCACGAAAAGGCCGATAGCCTATGGCTTCGAACTGGGCATGAGAAAGTATTTCGGGGAATGGGGCTTCGGTATTGACGGGGGGATGAACGGATTGACCTACGAATCGGAGATATCGAGTCCGAATTATCCCGACAAACCGACATACTCACTGACCGTAATCTCCCTTCAGGGACTGGTAACGGTATACTACCGGATGATCGCGACCGAAAAGAGCTTCTTCTCTTTTGGCGCGGGGGCCGGGTTCTATTATTCCCAGCTCAGCGAAACGTTCGAATCAAATATGGCGATACCCGATTCCACCGCGTTCGAGGAAGGAACATACGAAGACCACGCGATCGGTTATCATATAAAAGCGGACTATACCTACGTCCTCGGTCCCGTCGGGCTGACGGCGGGGGTGATGGGGCGTTACGTCGTATTCGGCGAGTATAACGATTTCGATTACGACAGCATAAAAGCGGGCGTCGACGCGAGCTTCACGGGCGTGTTCCTCTACCTCGCCGCAGGGCTGGCTCTGTAAGCCACGGTAAATCCCGGTGGATTGAAACCCGCACCACTATGGAGTGAATATTGAAACCGCTTCCAGGGGCGGCGCGGGGGCCGGGGGGAATTCCCTGCGCGAATGTTCGGCGCGTGCCCGTATCGGCGGCCGTAAAACTCCGGCGGTTGCGGTCCACCGCCCTTATATTTATTTCTTTTCCCCGGAAGATTCAAGCCCCGGATCGAACTCCACCTTCACCTTCTTCCCGAGGAACTCCACCGGGTAGCGGTGCCCCGCGAATTTTCCAGCGAGCTTTTTACGGTACGGGCTGTCCGGATAGAAATAGTACAACCGCGCGTACAGGTACCACGCCTGCGAGCGCTCCCCGATGTGCTCGCAGGCGCGCGAGAGCTTCCATAAAAGCTCGTCGGCCGCCGGGTCGGTGGTCCCCATGGAGAGCGCCGCGCGGAGCATGAGCACTCCCTCGCGCGCCGTCCGGTGTGACGAGATGAGGCGCGTACCCTCCTTCACAAACCGCGCGTAATCGCCCTTCTCGACGAGCACGTTAAGCGATGCCAGAAATACGGGGCTCCGCTGCGCGCGCGCGTTTTCGAAGAAGAAGCGCAGGGCGTGACTTCCCGGATGGAGGCGCCGGCCGTACTCGACACGGAAGATATTCTTCGTAACGGGGATGATTTTTACCGGCAGGCCGTCGAGTGTCGCGCGGAAGGACTTCGCCTTGACGTCCACACCGGCGGCGCCGCTGTCGGCGAATATATAGAGACCGGGCGAGCGGTCGACGATCAGGTTTTGCTGATACCCGGAATTGTCGACCGCGGAAGAAATCTTTACGGTCGCGGAGGGGAGGCCGCGCTTGAAGTATTCGGCCGCGGCGAGGAAATAGGCCTCGGCCTCCTGGCGGTTGTAGAGCCGCTCGGAGAGGTGCCGCGCGTGCGCCTCGTCAGAGAAGAACCCGGCCTCGCCGATGACCCCCGGGCAGAGGTAGCGCGTCTCGCGGAGGATGTGCGTGCCCGTTTCGGGAAACACCGCGAAATCGGAAAGCACCGTGCCTCTTTCATCCATGATGCCGTGCAGGCGTTCGAGGAGCATCCGCGCGAAGTCGAAGCTCGCGGGGTTCACCTCGTCGCTTCCCCAGGCGAGGACGCACGGATAGTTCACGCCGTCCGAGCGCCGCACGGAGCCGTTGTGGTGGACCGAGATGAGGAGATCGGGGGAAAACTCCTCGGCCATCTCCACGCGTTTTTTCAGCGGAACGTCGACGTCGCGGACGCGGGCGAGTTTAACTTCGGCGCCGGCACCGCGGAGCATGGAGGCCAGGAGGAGCGAAACGCGGAGGTTCACCTCCTCCTCGGTGATGCCGCCGGGCCCGATGCGAAAGAGGTCCTTCTTCCCGAGGCCGCCGTGGCCGGGGTCGATGAATATGCGCCTGCCGGCGAGCCATTGGTATTCTTTCAGCCTCAGGTCGCCATCGTAATTTTTACTCATGATGCCGCAGCCGAACGTCCATGGCCCGGCCTGCGCGATAAGCGCCGCGATGCCGTGCAGAAAATCCCGTGCGGACGAGCGGGCCCGCTCCGCGCCGTCGGCGCAGCCCGTTGCGAGCGCGAAGGCGCACAGAACGGGAATGAGAACGCTACGCAACCCGTGGTCCATCGGCCCTCCCCTCGATAAATTGTCTGATAAACGGATCCTCGGATGCCCCGAGCTCCTCGACAGTCCCCGTAAACGCGATGCGCCCGTCGAGAAGCATGGCCACGCGGTCGGCGATGCGCCAGGCGGATTTCATGTCGTGCGTGACGACGATGCTGGTTACGCCGAGGGTGTCGCGCATCGTGAGGATGAGGCGGTCGACGGCCCCGGCGGTGATGGGGTCCACGCCGGTGGTTGGCTCGTCGTAGAGCATGATTTCGGGTTTGAGCGCCGCGGCCCGGGCGAGGGCCACGCGCTTCTGCATCCCCCCGGAAATTTCCGAGGGCATGCGCTCGTCGATGCCGCGCAGGCCCACGAGTGAGAGCATTTCGGTAACGGTGCGCGCGACCTCCTCCTCGGCCGTGTTCCGCCGGCGAAGGCCGAAGGCAACGTTGTCGAAGATGTTCATGGAATCGAAAAGCGCTCCTCCCTGGAAGAGCACGCCGATTTTCGACAGGAGGGCGTGCCGCTCGAGCTCGGAAGCGCCGGTGAACTCGACGTCGTCTATCCGGATAGTTCCCGCGTCGGGAGCGAGCAGGCCGATGAGGTGCTTGAGGATGACCGACTTTCCGGAGCCGCTGCGGCCGATGACGCACAGCACCTCGCCCTCGTACACGGAAAGGTCGACGCCCGCGAGCACGACCTTATCGGCGAAACTTTTACGAAGATCCTCGATCCGTATTTTTTCCTTCACGGGGCGAACCTGTATCGGCGGCATGGATTGTTATGTACGCGCGTTTCGGCGCAGGGAATTGTCGCATCCGCCGTCCGGCATTTCAACAAGAAAATGAGATGGCGCTTCGCGATTCCGGGTGCGGGAGGCCGAAGAAGCCGATTTAATCGCCGGAGAGGATTTATACTGTAGTATCGGTGGACGCATCGGCGGGCGAGAGAGGTGTGCCGGTGGTTATTCATGGTTGACAAAACCGGGCTTATGGTATACTCAATAATCATGAAACGAATCGTTCATATCTCCAACAGTTTTCAGGAAGCTTCAACGTGGGAAGTCGAGCAGGAAATTTCCATGAGTGTTGAGGAGCGGCAAAAGGCCGCGCGCGTCTTGAAGCGCAAATTTTTCGGTGTAAAATGTCCCGATGTAAGGTCGGCCTCTTTAAAAAAATGAAATCATCCCATTTCTCTCCGGACACCCTGGAATTCATGTATTTTCTGCATGAATTCGGGGCGAGGTACCTGATAGTCGGCGGCGAGGCCGTCATTTACTATGGACACGCGCGGCTGACGGGGACGCTTTTTCACAATGCGTGACGTCCTTATTCATCCGATGATCCGAAAGCCCGGGGT
>CAZEAH010000395.1:0-3662 GCA_964510075.1 uncultured Leptospirales bacterium
GATATCACCATAAACCGGATCGAAAAAGCCCCGGATATCCCCAGCATGGTGGTCAATCAGGTCGTGGAACTCATAACGACCGGTGTTCTGAAACCCGGAGACCGGCTTCCCTCGGAACTCGAAATGACCCGGCGTTTCGGAATCAGCCGGATATCCCTTCGCGAGGCGATGAAACTCCTCGAAGCCAAGGGCTTCATAGAATCTCAGGGCAGGAAAGGAAAATACGTCAAATCCGTCGTGGACAACGCGCTCCGATCCCCGATTGAAGGGATGATCATGGTCGACCACAAGAAGATCTGGGAGCTGTTGACCGTGCGCCGGATCATCGATTCCGAAGCCGCGGCGCTCGCTGCCGAAACCGCCACCGATAGACAGATCAAAAAGCTTTATACTTTTAAAGACCGGGCGGACGCGATGGGGATCGACAACATCATCCTGACAAAGGAGGGGGGAAAACTTTACGGGGAGTTTTACAACGATCTGTACGACGCTACCAACAACACAATCTTCTCCCACATGCTCAAGGCAATATCCTCAATAATCAGGGGTGTACTACCCTACAGCCGTGAAAAACTCATCAGGGTGAAAGGGAGCTCACGGGCGCTGTACGAACATCACGTTAAAATCATCCAGGCGATCGAGGCGCGCGATGGTGCGCTCGCCAAAAAACTTGTCATTCAGCACGTGAACTACCTGGAAAAAAGCCTTAGAAAGGTCATCAAGTGAAGCATACGAAAGGGGCGCGGACCACGCGCCCCTTTCGGCTCACCCCTCGTTCTCAATCGTATCCCTTGCAAAATCGGCCACATCTTCGTTCTGAATGGCGCCCCTCGGACATACATTGACGCACGTGTAACATCCGGTGCAGAGAACGGCGTCGATCGTGAATATCTCACCGTTACGCGAGAGAGCTTTCTGCGGACACGCGTCAATGCACTTGTCGCAGAAGACGCAGGTCCCGCAGCTTATACATCGGTCGATCTCGCGGGTCTCCCCGCCGAAATATGCGGTCTGGATTCTTCTGCGCGGCACCAGATGTCGTTCCGGATAGACAAACGGCGTCCCCGCGCAGGCGGCATGCATCTGCATCGCCGCAAGCCTGCCGCTCCCTATGGCGTCGGTCACAAGCCCGGGCCTGAGCAAATCGCCGCACGCGTAGATTTTCAGATCGCTCGTCCTGAACGAGCGGTCCGAGGTCACCACATATCCCTTTTCGTCGCGCATTACCGACTCCGGAAGATATGATGAATCCGGTATTTCTCCGATACTGAATATCACTACGTCGGCCTTGATATCGCCGCCGTCTTTAAAATAAACCCTCCGCTCGTCCAGCCGGTCTATATGACGGGGCCACAGTATCTCGGTTCCGAGCTTGCGCGCCATCTCAAGCTCCTTCCCAAAGGCCTGGGGCTTCTGCACATCGATAGCGGTAACCCGTTTTGCCCCGAGGCGCCACGCCTCGCACGCGATATCCATGCCGACATTGCCGGCACCGATCACCACGAGCTCCTTTCCGTGGAGGTCCGGGCTCCTTCCCTCGTTTATATCGACCAGAAACTTCAGTCCCGAAAGGATACGCTCCCCTCCCGAAAACGGAATGGTTTTCGAGACATGGGCGCCCGTTGCCGCAAGGACAAGATCGTTCGCTTTATAGATTTCCCCGAAAGAGGCCGCGGTGACCGCGTGCCGCAGGTGGAATTTGATCGGCAGGGTACGAATTCGCCGTATGTCCTTTTCGAGCGTTTCGTCGGAAAGCCGCTCGCGCGGTATCGCTTTTCGGAGTTTTCCTCCAAGGTCGTCGGCCGCGTCGTACACCGATACGGCGTATCCGCGACGCGCGAGCTGCCAGGCGGCGGAAAGACCCGCCGGGCCCGCCCCGATTATCGCGACGCTCTCACGGCGGCGCGAGGCCGACTGGAGAGGATCGAAATCGGGATAGTACTCGCGCGCAAGCTTCTGAATCTCCAGAGGCCCGTCGACCATGGCCCTGCTGCACGACTGCATGCACGGCGCGGGGCACACCGTTCCGCAGACCGACATCCGGAACGGCGTGAACTCGTCCATCAATGTCTGCGCTTCTCGAAGTTTTCCGTCGCGGATAAGATTGAAATACACGGGCGTCGGAATCATCGAAGGACAGCTGTAGGTGCACGGAGGTGTCAGGTTGAGGTGCCGGGGAGTGTCGGTTCGTATATTCATGCCCGGGGTATACAGTTTTTCAAAAGGACGATGGCCCTTTCTGGTTATCTTGGTGAATTCCCCGTAAATGGTTTCCGGCAGCTCGATTGTAAGGTCCCGGGAGAATTCCCCGAGCGCCTCTTTCAGAAAGGCCCTGTCGCCGGCGTCAATCTCCGCGAATACCGCCCCGGGGCCGAGCTGATAGGGTTCGACCTTCCCGCGGACGAATAGTGCCCCTCCGTGGATGCCGGTACCGACGCTGTGTCCCACGGGCGAGCCGGGACGGTTTTCAAGGTTCAGTACGATTATCACTCCCCCCGCCATATACTCGCCGCAGTAGTCCTTGGTGGTTCCTCCGATAATCAGGAGTGGCACCTGATCGAGGTATTCTTTCATGTGTATTCCGGCCCGGTACTCAACATCCCCCTTTATGAACACCTTACCTCCGCGCATGGAGTGACCCGGGATTTCCCCGGCCTTGCCGTGCACTACGATCTTGCCCGCGTTCATGGTGTTCGCGGCGCCGTCCTGAACGTTTCCGAAAACCACAATCTCCGGACCGTTCATGAACGCCCCGAGATCCTGTCCGGGGGTTCCGTGGACGAGAATGCGCGCGCCCTGGGTATTGAGCCCCCCTCCAATGTACCGCTGTCCGAGCACATTGTTGAGAAGTACCTCCCTCTCCCCGCGGGCGAGCGCCTCGCGGATATGCCGGTTCAGCATCCTATAGTATATTCCGTTAGCGTCAAGGCTCAGCATATTCCTTCTCCTCTCATGCACCGGCATGTTTTATTCCGAGGACCGACATCTCGACGTCGGTCAGGCCGACCGCGCGAAGCCGGTCACGGTTTCCGCGCAGCGCCTCTATGGTACTGATACCCATCGAACCCATGAGCTCCTTGATCTCCTCGGCCCATGCGTGGAGCAGGTTTTCCAGGGCCTCCGCTGCTTCGTCCACATCAATTCTCTCCGCAAGCCCCGGTTTATTGGTCGTGATTCCGTATGCGCACTTGCCGCTGAAACAGCGCTGACATACGCCGCACCCCAGCGCGATGAGAACCGGGGTGCCGACATACACGGCATCCGCCCCCAGGCATATTGCTTTCAGTACGTCCGATGAGCACTGGATCCCTCCCGAGGCGACAAGACTCACCGTCTGCCGTATGCCTTCCTCGCGAAGGCGCTGGTCCGCCGCGGCGATGGCGAGCTCGATGGGAATACCGGTGTTCTGGCGAATCTGCAGCGGTGTCGCCCCGCTTCCACCGCGGAATCCGTCGATGGTGATGATGTCGGCGCCGGCGCGGGCGATCCCGCTGGCTATCGGCGCGACGTTGTGCACCGCCGCGATCTTGACTGAAACGGGCACCCGGTACTCCACCGCCTCTTTGATTGCGAAGATAAGCTGTCGGAGGTCCTCGATTGAATAGATATCGTGATGAGGAGCGGGCGAAAGCGCGTCGCTTCCCACCGGTATCATCCTGGTC
>CAZEAH010000396.1:0-3658 GCA_964510075.1 uncultured Leptospirales bacterium
ATCACTCTTCATCCCCTGCCGTGGGGAGGGCGCATCTCCATGATCGACCTTGCGGCCGGTCCGTTCTTCATTGTCTACCAGATGGTGGTGATCTCGACCTATGCGGTGGTGTTCTTCGCCGCCGCGCGCCAGTACCGCGGAGGACAGCGGCGCAGGGCCGCGCTGCTCTTTGCGGGCGTGTTTACGCTTTTCGCGGCCCTGGTCCACGACACCGTCGTCTTCAACCTTTCGCTGAGCCGGCCGATGATCTCCGAGGCCGGGTTTACCGGCATCATCCTTCTGGTCGGGGTGGTCATTTCGGACGAACTGGTGCGTTCGGCCGCGCTCTCGGACACGATCGCGGCGAGCGAACGAAGGTTCCAGGCGATATTCAACAGCACCTTCCAGTTTATCGGCCTCCTGGACGGGGAAGGCAGGATCCTCGAGGTCAACCAGCCCGCGCTCGCGTTCATCGGGGAAAGCCCCGAACGCGTTCGGGGCACGTTCCTGTGGGAGAGCCCCTGGTGGAACGGTCTCCCCGACGACGGCCGGGAGATCCGCGGGGCGGTTGCGGCCGCAAGCGGCGGATCGTTCATTCGGCTTTCGACCCGCCATGTTTCGAAGGATGGGGCCGTGGCGTATTTCGATTTTTCGCTCAAACCCGTTTTCGATTCGAGCGGACGGGTCGAGCTCATCCTTGCCGAGGGCAGGGACGTAAGCGGTCTGCGCGAGGCGGCCGAGACGATCGCGCGGAAAAACGAGGAGCTGGCCGCCGTCAACGAGGAGCTGATGGCAAGCATCGAGGAGCTGGAGGCCTCGAACGAGGCGTTCGAGGAACAGAACCGCGACCTGATGGACGCGCAGGCCGAACTGGAGCGCAAGGAGGCGGAGCTCAGGCGCCTGATCGACAACGCGCCGGCCGTCATATACCGCCAGTCCCTTCCGGACGGCGTGCTTACCTTCATCGGCGGGCGCTGTGTCGACATCTTCGGCCTTACGGCAGAGGAACTGCTGGAACGCCAGGACGTGTTCGACGAGCTGCTCGAGTTCGACTGGAGGGAGTACCTCAGGCGGTCATGGTACGCGATTAAGCGCGGCATCGATCCGCCCACGGTGGACTTCGGCATCACGCAAAAATCGGGCGAGAAGCGATGGCTCTGCCAGCGAAGCATCCTCATCCGCGGGGAACACGGCGAACCGCTGGCCCTGGAGGGCATCGTCTACGACATCACCGCACGCAGGCTCGCCGAAGAGGCCCTTCAGCGCTCCGAGTACTACCTGGGCTCGATTCTGCGCAGCACGCCGGACATCATCTACCGGCTCGATCCGCGGGGCACCATCACGTACATCAACGAGGCGGTGAAGAAATACGGCTACGAGCCCGCCCGGGTGATCGGAACGAGCCTGCTCGACTACGTTCACCCCGACGACCTGGAGCTCGCGCGCCACAGGATAAACGAGCGGCGGACCGGCTCCCGCGCGACGCGCTTCCTTGAGCTTCGCATCTTCACCCCGCGCGGCGGGACCGTCTATTTCGAATATTCGGCGAGCGCCATTCAGGCCACGCCGGTATTCCTCATACACGCGGAGGGGCTGTACAACTCCCCCATGCCGGAGGCGGAAGCCTTCATCGGCACGCAGGGCATCGCGCGCGACATCACCGAGCGCAAGCGCGCCGAGACGGCGCTCCGGGAGAGCGAGCAGGGCCTGCGCGCGTTCATCGACCAGTCTTTTGAGGGAATCGTGATTGTGGACGAAGAAGGCAGGGTCGCCGAGTGGAATCCCGTTGCCGAGCGCCTTTCGGGTATTCCCCGCCGCGAGGCGGTGGGGGCGGCCTACTGGGATGTCCTTTACCGGCTCATTCCCGAGGAAAAGAGGACCGACGGAAGGCGCGCCGAAATCGAGCGAATGGTGCGCGATTCGCTGAAAACAGGCATACCGGCCTTTATCGGGCCGAGGCGTTTCGAACACCGGCGGCCGGACGGCATGCGCGGGCATATCGAACAGGTTGTCTTCGCGATACGGACATCGAAGGGCTACAGATTCGGCTCGATAACGCGTGATGTGACGGATCGACACATGCTCGAAAAAACGCTGCGGGAAAGCGCGGACCGGTTCCGCATTCTGATCGAATCCTCGCCCATTCCGGTCATCCTGGCGCGCGAGGGTAAGATTATATTCGTCAACGGCGCCTTTCGCCGGCTCGCGCTTCTTGAGGACAACCATGCCGTGGAGGGTAAAAATATTCTGGAGTTCGTCGCCGAGGAAAAGCGCGCCGAGGTGGAGTCATACGTCCGCTCACGCCTGAGCGGCGGCAAGGCGCCGGCGCTTTACCGGTCCATCGGCCTTCGGCGCGACGGCAGCACCTTTATGTACGAGATCAGCGTCGTAACGGTTGAGCTCCCCGACGGCCCCGCGACCCTGGCCTATGTGCGCGAGGTCCCTGAGCCATCATAGGATGGGGTCCGGACCGGAGAACATTCCAAAAACACCTTTTTTATCTATTAATATTCGTTATCCCCTCCGATAGATAGTATTAAGGAAGACTACAATCCCGCTGGAAAAATAGAATGTGATGGCGGTCGGCTTCGGACATGGGCAGGGATTCCAGAAATCCTTTCGGTACTCGCTCCATCGATAACACGATGACGTGCGGCTCGCCCTTCCAGGGCGAGGCCGATCTGTTTCGCGCGGCATTCAACGCCGGCCCGAACGCGGTGTTCGTTGTGGACCGTAATTTCCGCATTCTCAGGGCGAACGACAGGTTTCGCGTCCTCCACCCCGCGTACGAAGACAAGGACGACCAGGCGTGTTATCGCGTCATCCCGCCCGAGGAGCGCGACACCCCCTGCGCGGAATGTCTCGCCCGTAAGGCCTTTCTGACCGGAGAGGACTCTTTTTGCGAGGACACGGTCGAGAATAACGGCACCGTGACACACTACCGGCGCCGGGCCACGCCGATTACAACCGGCCGCGACGGCGCCCATGCGGTGATGGTGGTGGTCGAGGACGTCACCGCCCACGTAGCCTCGGCATTGGAACAGCGCCGGCGGGCGGACGAGCTTGAGGCCGCCATCGAGCGGCGCAACGAGGAGCAGCGGCATAAGGAAAGGAAACTCACCATACTCGTCAACACCGTCTACGGGATCAAGGGCGCGCACGATATGCGCGAGAGCGTCGACAGGATACTCTGCGGTTTCAAGGAGCTCGGCGCGCGGACGGCCGCCTTCGCGCTCTTCGAGGACGAGGACATGTACGTATTCAAGGTCCACCCTGCGGACGTTCTGGCGAAGCTCAACGCGATATTCCGCACCTCCATCACCGGCGTCCATCTCCACCCGCGGAAGAACACGGGGAATCCTTTCGTCCAGACGGCGCTTATCGGAAAACCGACGTTTTATCGCGGCGAGCGGGAGGTGTTCGGCTTTTTCAAACAGTGTTTTCCGGGCGCGTTCGACAACGAGATCGCCGAGGCCTGCTTCATGTTCAACGGGCAGTCGCAGGCCATATTCCCGCTGAGGACCCAGGAAACCACGGTCGGGGCGATCGCGATATCGGTTGAGGACGCCGCGTTCGAGGAGAACTTCGAGTATTTCAGCTTCCTCGCCAATTCCGCCGCGGTAGAGATCAGCCGTCAGCGCAATTCCGAGAAACTCCTGAAATCCGAGCTGAAATACAG
>CAZEAH010000397.1:0-3655 GCA_964510075.1 uncultured Leptospirales bacterium
GACCGCAGAGCGCCAACGACGCGCCCGCCACCGCCTTCCTCCAGCGCGAGATCGCGCATCGCCTGTACATGGGATTCGTGTACCATTACGAGCGCACGAAGATCGAGGACAGCGAGGAGGGCGGGATCCTCGAATCGGAGGGAGTGCCCGGAAGTTCGTCGAGCATGGCCTCGGGGATCGGGCTTTCGCTCAACCTGGACACGCGCGACAACGCCTTTTATCCCTCGAAGGGCGGCCTGTACCAGTTCAGCGCGGTGTCGTTCGACCGCATGTTCTCAAGCCGTTTCCAGTTTATCCGCCACACGCTCGACCTCAGGAAGTACGTGCCGCTGTGGCGAACTCACGTGCTGGCGCTGCAGGGCTATTCCAACGTGATCTACGGCGAGGCGCCGTTCGAGATGCTCTCGCTTATGGGCGGAAAGAAGCTCATGCGCGGGCTTTTCGAGGGGCGCTACCGCGACAACGCCATGGTCGTGGCGCAGGGGGAATACCGGCTCCCGCTGTGGTGGCGGTTCGGTGCCGCGGCCTTCGCCGGCGTGGGCGATGTCGCGCGGCGTGTGCAGGACTTCAAGCCGGAGGATTTCAAGTTCACCTACGGCGGCGGGCTTCGCTTCAGCATCAATCCCCAGGAGAAGATCAACGCGCGGCTCGACGTGGGCCGAAGCCGTGACCTCACCGGCTTCTACTTCACCATAGGTGAGGCCTACTGACGCGGCCGATCCCGCTCATTTTGGCGTGATGAGCTCCTCGCCCGGATTCCAGTTGGCCGGGCAGAAGCCGCCGTCGCTCGCGCGCACCGCTATGGCCGCCTCGAGCTTGCGCAACAGCTCCGCGGCGCTGCGGCCGATGCTGTCGTCGTGCATCTCGGCCGCGATGACCGTTCCGTCCGGGTCGACCACAAAGCTCGCGCGCAGCGCCGTCCCTTTGTCCTCCACGTACACCCCCATCGCCCGCGAGAGCCTGCCCGCGCGGTCCGAGAGCATGGGGAACCGGATTTTACCGATCCCCTCGTGGTGCTCGGCCCACGCGCGGTGGACGAGCGCCGAATCGGTGCTTATGGCGAGCACCTCTGCCCCCGCCTTTTTAAAGCGCTCGTACTGCTCGGCCATTTCGGTGAGCTCGGTGGGACAGACGAAGGAAAAATCCGCCGGGTAGAAGAAGAGGATGAGCCATTTGCCCCGGTATGAGGCCAGTTTTACCGTGGTGAGGTCGCCTTTATGAAACGCATCGAGGTACATGAGCGGGAGCTTCATTCCAATTTGGGTCGCCGGGGTGCCTGTTCCGGCCTGCGGGGCCTTTTCGGGCGCGCCGTCGCATCCGATGCCGAATATGATAATCGTGCTTATCACGAACAGAAGTGCCTTCTTTTCCATGGTGTTCCTCATTTCCGGATAGATGGTGATGGCATTACAGATTAAGAATAATGAGTCTCCGTAAGGAATTTGCAAGGATTATTCGGGAGAATCCCCCCGCCTCCGGCACGCCCCCTTTGGTAAAGGGGGCTCCGGTTATGCGCACTTTCGGCGGAAGATCAATGCTTTATTCTTTCTAACGTCAACCGGCTTTTTGAACAGGGCTCTCCTTTGCCAGAGGAAGGCTGCCAGCGGCTGAGAGGATTTAAAAAGGTAGCGGTAAAAGCAGACCGGTATTCTGAATACGGCTCTCCTTTACCAAAGGACGGCTGTGACGCACAGGATGTGCTAATGCCGGTGAAGCGACAGGAGGTCGCGCCTTTCACCGGCGCGGAGGCTGAGAGGATTCCCCCTAAAAATCCTCATTTAGACCGCATTTTTTTCCGATAGTAGAATAAGCCGAAGGCAGGACGCGGCCTATTCTGCATATTTCCATGGAGGGACCGATGGCGAACCCCATTGCACGGATCGAAAAGGTGTTGCGGGACGAGATCGACGTGTACTCCGGCCTCTACGCCCTCGAGGAACGAAAGAGCAATGCCATTATCGATAAAGACGGAAGGCTCATGGAATCGATCTCGCGCGAACAGGAGGCGCTGCTCGCGCGCGTGGAGAGGCTCGAGGAGGCGCGCATTCGCCTGGTCCGCGAAATGGCCGGGCACGGTCCCGCGGACGGGTCGACACCGACACTGAGCGATGTCGCGCGGCGGGCGAACGAGGGCGAGGCAGGGCGGATGGTTTCGATCGGCATGGAGCTTAAAGGCCTCCTCTCGCGGCTCGACGCGCTCTATAAAACGAACAAGCGGCTGATAGAGGACAATCTGGAGTTTTATGAAATACTGCTCTCGGGCCTCAGGAGCACGGCGTCGATCTCGACAGGGTACTCCGCGGGCGGTCTGGAAAAGTCGCGGGTGTCGGGAGCGATGATTTTCAACAAAACGGTCTAAGGGGGGGATGAGAGATGAATTCCACCTTCATGGGGATTGAGATAGGGAAGCGGGGCCTGCATTCGCACCAGCAGGCGCTGCACGTCACCGGCCACAACATCTCGAACGCCGAGAACAAGGAGTACTCGCGCCAGCGCGTGGTGATAACCTCGGCCGACCCGCTGTACGTGCCGGCGCTCAACCGCTCCAACTCCCCCGGCAACATCGGCCAGGGCTCGGTGGTGCAGACCGTGGAGCGCATCCGCGACAGCTTCATCGACGACCGCATCGTCTCCGAAAAGGACGTGATGGGATACTGGAACACGAAAAACGACTTCATCCACCAGGTCGAGATGGTGTACAACGAGCCCTCCGAGCAGTCGCTGCGAAGCCGCCTGGACCAGATGTGGAGGGCATGGGAGGAGCTGTCGAAGTACCCGGAGGAGCGTTCGGCGCGCGAGGTGGTCAAGGAGAAGGCCGTCAACCTCTCGAACGAGGTGAACCATGTCTACCGCCAGCTCGACGATCTTCAGAAAAACGCCAACCGCCAGGTGTTCCACCGGGTGGAGCAGGTGAACCTGCACGCGCGCGACATCCGCGATCTCAACGAGCGCATACTGAAGGCCGAGGCGCTGGGCGACAATCCCAATGATCTTAAAGATAGGCGCGACGCGCTCATCGAGAAGCTCTCGAACCTCATCAACATCAGCGTGGGAAGGAGCGACCGCGACGAGACGATCGTCTACGTGGGCGGCGAGAACCTGGTGCAGGGCGAGGTGCTCCGGCCGCTCGAGGCGGTGATGGACCCCGACAACCACGGCTATTACAAGGTGGTGTGGCGCGACACGGGCACCGACGTTGAAATAAAGGGCGGCGAGATCGCCGGCCTTCTCGAGGCGCGCGACACAATAATGCGCGAGAACATCAACGACGTTAACGCCTTCGCGATCAACCTGGTCGACCTCACGAACGAGATCCACCGCGACGGTTTCGGCCGAAGGGGCGAGACCAACGTGGACTTCTTCCGCCACATCATGATCAGTGACAACGTGGAGGGCAACCACGACCTCAACAACGACGGCATCGCCGACGTCACCGCGATCTTCAAGGTTGCCGGCGCGAATAAAATCGACGCGTCCGCGGCGATCGGCATCGCCGGGACGCTCACCTTCGTCACCAACCGCGAGCCGGAGACCGAGGCGCAGATCGACTATTCCCGCAACGACTCGACCAACAGCGTCATAAAGAAGATCAACGACGCGCGCCTGGGCGTGGTGGCGTACATCGATCACAACGGGCACCTCGCCATAAAGGCGA
>CAZEAH010000398.1:0-1296 GCA_964510075.1 uncultured Leptospirales bacterium
GAGCAAAGACATGAAGCACTCGAAGATCGTCGCCGTTGCAGCGATCGTGTTTTTCGCGCTGTCATGTAAATCCGCGCAGAAGGACAAGGGCACGGGAACATCGTCGCCGGAGGGCACTAAAATAATAAAGGAATACTGGGACGACAAATCCCTCAAGGGCCAGGGACCGGCCAGGGGCAAGGAGAAACAGGGCAGGTGGACGCTGTACCACAAGACCTCGGGCGAGAAGCTCGGCGAGGGCGAATACCTGAACAACAAACAGCACGGCATGTGGACCTTCTATTACAAGAACGGCCAGAAGAGCACCGACGGCGAGTTCGTAGAGGACCAGCGTACGGGCGAATGGAAGGGATATCACGATACCGGCGAGCTGATGTGGAAGGCGAATTACGTCATAAAGGAGAAGACCGAGTCCGGATTCACCATGCTGATCGGAGGGATGGAGGGCGTTAAAACCTCCTTCTTTAAGTCCGGCAAGGTGTGGAAAGAGGAGGAGTTCCGCGACGGCGTGAAAAACGGCCGGTCTCAGGAATACTTTGAGGACGGAAAACCGAAGGAGATCGCCTGGTACAAGAACAACCAGAAGGACGGCCAGGCGACCGAATGGTATCCCAGCGGCAAAAAGAAAATGGAGGGCTCCAACGCGGCCGACGAGAAGACCGGAAAGTGGCGCTTCAACCACGACAACGGCCAGTTGGCGGCCGACGCCTCGTTTATGAAGAACAAGCCCGAAGGAGCATGGCGCTTCTTTTCGCGCGAAGGAAAGCTCATGAAGGACGGTTCCTACAGGGAAGGCAAGGAGACGGGGCTGTGGAACTTCTACGAGGGGTCCGGCCGCAAAATAATGGAGCTCGCACTTCTGGGCGGGATGGTGAGCGGCGGCGGAAACCGGCTGTACGAGAACGGTACGCTTGTCGGCGAAGGCGACCTGCTTGGAATTCCGAAAGCAATATTCGATGTAATAAAAGACGGCAAGCCCGCGGGAACGATGGAGGCCGCCGAGCCGCCGGCCGACGACGCGAAGACCAACACCAGCTTTCGCTGGTCGGGCAAGTGGATGCCCCTCAAGAAGAACGGCAAGTGGACCGAATATTTCCCCGGCACCAGAACGGCGAAGATAGAAGGCACCTATATGATGGACAAGCTCAACGGCCCCTACAAGGAATACTATCCGAACGGAAAAATCAAGGCCGAGGGCGAGTATATGACCGGGAAGAAAAACGGCGAATGGAAGTTCTACCTGCAGAACGGCGCGCTCGACGCCGGGGCGGTGCGCGCGCGCCAGAACCTGGAGGC
>CAZEAH010000398.1:1306-3641 GCA_964510075.1 uncultured Leptospirales bacterium
CGCTACATGCTTGACAAGAAGTCGAAATTCTGATCCTGATGCGGGGAACGTCGCTTCCCCGAAACCCGGAATCGGAAAAAGGGGACGGCGGCGGGCGTCGTCCCCTTTCGTTTGTCCGCGTGCGCGGTCCGGGGCGCGATTAATCCAGTACAATACGGAGAACACGATGGTCGACCTGAAGTTTCTGAACAGCATTCGGCTCGCGAGCTACCCGCACTTTCAGGCCTTCGTGGCGAGGACGCTCCTCATCCCCAACTACAACCTGTTCTCGAAGGTCACCATCAACATCGAAAACCTGGAGAACCTGCCGAAAAAGGAGACCGTCATCATCGCGATGAACCACACGGACCGCTACAACTACTGGCCGCTGCAGTACAAGCTCTGGCGGATCGGGGGTTTCCCCTACACCACCGTGTGGGTGAAGGGAAAGTATTTCGGAAACGCCGTTCTCAAGCGTTTCTTCGCCTGGGCGAACACCTTCCCTGTCCCGTCGAAGGGCTATTTCATCGAGGAATTCTTTAAAAGGACGTTCAAGCGGAAGATCACCTTCGAGGAGTATCGCATCATAAAGGACTTCCTTGACAACCGCCTGCACCTCGGCGAGGCGCTCGCGCGCGCCTCGGCCGAGGTCCGCGAGCTGTTGTCCGACGGATGGCAGCGGATCGCGAAGACACGGGAATCCTTCGGGCATTTTATCGAGAATTACTACGCCGCCGCCATGGAGCGGGTGGCCGAGATCAGCAAAAACGCCCTTTTCGAAAAGGGCCTCAACATCATCATATTCCCGGAGGGAACGCGCTCCCTCACGCTCGCCGAGGGTCGAACCGGAATGGCCCAGCTCGCCCTCAACACCGGCAAGACCATCGTCCCCATCGGCTGCAACAACTCGGAAAGCGTGTATCCGGGGAACCTGCCCTTCGCGAAGAGCGGAACGGTGACTTACCGCGTGGGTGAACCGCTCCGCATGGACGGCGAGATGAAACCCTTCGCGATCCGGGAAAAGTTCAGGCTGTTTTCGAAAGAATCGCAGGAGCGCTACAAAGAGAACTTCGAGGCGGCCACGGCGCTCGTGATGGAGCGCATTCACAAGCTCCTCGACGAGCGTTACCGGAAGGACCTCAGCCGAAATAGCTGACGGCGTTACGAAACAGCGCGAGCCCCTCGCTCTCCTCGGGGACGCTCTCGCCCGCCCTCCGCGCCTTCTCGCGCAGGTACGTCCAGTCGTCGCGCTGCGTGAACAGGATGTTCCTCTCGGGATGCGGCATCATGCCCAGGATTCGGCCGCTCGGGTCCGAAACGGCCGCGATATCGTTCATCGAACCGTTCGGGTTGAAGGGGAACTCCCCGTTCGCCGGCGATCCGTCGCTCCGCGCGTAGCGCAGGGCCGCCAGCCGGTTTTCCTCTATCGCGGCGAGCACCTCCGGCGGGGCGTAGAAGTTACCCTCGCCGTGCGCCACCGGAACGTGAAGGCGGTCGATACCCCGCAAAAAGACCGAGGGATTTCCCGGAACGACCGCAAGGTCGACCCACCGGCACTGGTACCGTGCCGTGGTGTTTCGCTCGAGCGACACCATGACGTCCCCGATCGGCGCTCCGAGGCCGGGCACGATGCCGAGGTTCGCCATCACCTGGAAGCCGTTGCAGATTCCTATCATCAGCGTGTCGCGCCCGATGAATGCGCGGAACTCGTCCATCAGATTGTTTTTTATTCGATTGGCCAGCGCCTTCCCGCTCCCCGTGTCGTCACCGTAGGAGAAGCCCCCGGGGAATGCCGCCATCTGGAATTCCGACAGCATGGAGGGCGCGGCGATGATGTCGTTGATATGCACGATCCGCGCGACGGCGCCCGCGCGCTCGAAAGCGTGGCGGGTCTCCTCGTCGCAGTTGATCCCATATCCGGTGAGAACCAGTACGGCCGGTTTTGCCATTGACCTCACGTCCCCCTGTGTTGTGTGCGCCTGCTGAATCGTTAAAAATCCCCGAACGTGCCGCGGTAGCTTTCGAGAAGGCCGGCGACGTCGCACGACACGACCGGCGTGCCGTCGCAGCCGCGTATGAGTACGGCACCGTCGCGCGTTACCCGCCCTATCCGCGCGCACGGCATGCCGGCGAACACCTCCTCGAAGGCGGCGCAGTTGGACGGGGCCACGGAAGCGAGCAGTCTTCCCTGCGATTCCGAAAACAGGATGACATCCTCGCGCAGCGCCTCTCCGCCCGGAACGAGCGCAAGGTCCACATTGACGCCCAGCATTCCGGCCATGGCCGATCGCGCCAGCGCCACGCCCAGCCCGCCGCGCTCCACCGATATGGAGGACGCAACCAGCCCCTCCGAAAG
>CAZEAH010000399.1:0-3633 GCA_964510075.1 uncultured Leptospirales bacterium
CCATGTTCCAGTAGCCGTGAACGTTGAGGTGGAGGAAGGGCTCGATGCCCGCCGCCTTAAGCATGGTGGGCCAGAAGATGCCGTGGGGCTTCACGATGTCCTTGGCGATGAGGTGGTGCGCGACGGGCCAGTAGCGTTTGAACCTGTCGTCGCTCGGATAACCGATCGCGCTTACGTAGTTTATGAGCGCGTCGAACCACACGTAGGTGACGAACTTGTCGTCGAAGGGGAGGGTGATTCCCCACTGAAGCCGGGTCTTGGGCCGGGAGATGCACAGGTCCTCGAGTGTCTCGCCGTCCAGCATGGCAAGCACCTCGTTCCGGTATCGCTCGGGCCGGATGAAGTCGGGATGGGCCCTGATGTAATCAGCGAGCCATCCCTGATACTTGCTCATTTTGAAGAAGTAATTGCTCTCCTCGATATACTCAAGCGGCCTGTTGTGGTCGGGGCACTTGCCGTCCACCATGTCCTTTTCGGTGAAGAAGCGTTCGCAGCCGAAGCAGTAGTGCCCGCCGTAGCTCGCGAAGTAGATGTCGCCGGCGTCGTATACCTTCTGGAGAACGTACTGCACCACCGCGCGGTGCCGCTCCTCGGTTGTGCGGATGAAATCGTCGAACTCCAGCCCCATCTTCTGCCACGTGTCGCGGAAGAGCGCGCTTATGCGATCGGTGTATTCCTTCGGCTGGGCTCCCGCCTCGGATGCCGCCTTGACGATCTTGTCGCCGTGCTCGTCGGTACCGGTAAGGAAGTAGGCGTCGTAACCCAGCAGCGTATAATGGCGCTTGAGGAAGTCGGCGAGGATGGTGGTGTACGCATGCCCTATGTGGGGCTCTGCGTTGACGTAGTAGATGGGTGTGGTGACGTAGAATCGCTTGTCCATCGTGTCCTCTTAAACCAGTTCTTTTTCCAGATCCTCGTCGAGCGCCGCGGTGATGCGCTCCATCACCTCCTGGCTTATATGGTATCGATTGCCCGAACCCTGTATATCCTCGCGCTTCACCGTAACGACGTGGTCGGCGCAGCGAAGCCGTACGGTCTCCTTGAGCGGATCGGTGAACTCCACGGTGTAGTCCTTAGGGCCGATTTTGATCGTGGCGCCGTGGCGCGGCATGAGCTCGTTCATTTCCTTGTAGACAGTGTATTCGTACCCCAGGCAGCAGAGCAGCCGTCCGCACATTCCCGAGATTTTAAGCGAATTGAGGTTGAGGTTCTGCTCCTTGGCCATCTTGATTGAGACCGGATCGAACTCCTCTTTCAGGTTGACGCAGCACAGCTCCTTGCCGCAGGGGCCGAAGCCGCCGATGATGCGGGCCTCGTCGCGCACGCCGATCTGGCGCATCTCGATGCGCGTGCGGAAGACGGTGGCCAGGTCGCGCACCAGTTCCCTGAAGTCGATTCGGTTCTCGGCCACAAAATAGAAGATGATCTTGGTGCGGTCAAAGAGGCATTTGACCGAAACGAGCTTCATGTCAAGCTTCTTCTCGCGGGCCTTCTCGCGGCAGACGGCGAAGGCCTTTTTCTCGATGGCCTCGATCTCGGGGAGCGCCCCCAGGTCTTCCGTCGTGACCTTGCGGAGAAGCCTGCCCTTGACCTCCGCATTTTTTCGTTTAAGGTGTGCCGGGCACTTGAAGACGCGTCCCATGTCCACGCCGTGTTCGGTTTCCACGATGCACAGCGCGTTGCGTTTTACGAAGAGCCCGTTCGTGTTGACGTAGTATATCTGGAAGCTGTTGCGGAGTTTGACGCCTGTATGTTCCATGGTGTGTGTCCCTGTTTCATGTGGGTGTCCCGGTGCGGGGTGTATATTCGCCTCCGGGATGGAGGGAATAGAGCATCCCTTTAAGTCCGATTCTGAGATTCAGATTGTGCGACAGTCCCTTTTTCAATGCAAGTAGTATTTTGACGAGGCCGAAGAGGGTATCGCGATCGCCGAGGGCGATATCCGCGAATTCCGCCGGGACGGTCCCGCCCGTTTCGATCAGCACGAGGTTCCAGCGATAAAAATTAATAAGCGCGTCGAGCAGGATGTCGGCGCCGATCGCCTTGCCGGTCTTATCGAGCGGCGGGTCGTAGACGTCCCCTTCGCGAAGGTAGCGCGCCGTCTCGCGGCAGAGCGAGAGCACGCCTTCGCGGCGCTCTTCGTCGGCATACAAGAGCGCCAGGGAGAACGATCCGCCTGAGAAGGGGGCCGCAAGCGACGCGGTTGCGGGATCGACGCCTTGCCCGGCGAGAAACGCGCGCACCCGGTCTTCTCCGGGCGCGTGGAATTTCAGCACCAGGCAGCGCGACAGTATGGTCGGCAGGATACGGGAGCTGTTGGAGGTCAGCAGGACGATGCGCGCCGAGGAGGGCGGCTCCTCTATGGTCTTAAGGAGCGCGTTCTGGCCCTCCTCGGTGATGCGGTCCACGCCGTCCACCACGACCGCGGTTATGCCGCTCACCGAACGGCGCGAAAGCCGTTCGATAAGCCGGCGCACCGTGCCCTCCTCCGGGCGCGAGTCGTCGCCGATGGGGATGATGCCGCGCTCGTTCGGCGACAGTTCGATGAAATCCGGATGCGTTCCGTTTTCTATCGTGGAACACGACCGGCACGCGAGGCACGGCCCGTCAGGCTTGGAGCAGAGCAGGGACGCGAGAAAGCGCCGCGCTACAAGCCGCTTGCCGATTCCCTCCATGCCGGCGAAGAGCATGGTTTGCGGCACTCGGTTTCGATCGGCCATCCCGGCAAGCAGGGCGATCTGTCGTTCGTGTCCCAGTATCCCGGAAGTGTTCATACCACATGCGCGTACGGATGCGGGGTTTTGACAAGCAAAATATGACGGGAGGGGTATGCGACTGGGGGGCGGTGGGCTGTGCGTCCGGTCGCGGCGTTGTACTGGAAGACCGAGGAGAGCGGCCGGCGGTACGGCTGGTTTCTCATAGCGATACGCACGCCGTGAAACCGCAAGGGGTTACAACCCCTTGTTCTGGCGTAAAATGTACCCGGTGGTACGGACGGTCCCGAACGCATAGAGCAAGGGGCTGAGGACCCTTGTGAACCGTTTCATTATTCCCGGGGATCCGGGAAGTGCGGATTTTTGCTTGAGAGGGGTCAATAATATGCTATGATTTCCGTAGAGATTGGACGGGGATTCATTTCCCCGTTCCCCGGAAGCGGAATGCCGTACCACCCGATAGACTAGGTGCACGGAGTAAAATGAATTCAATGGCGAACACGACCGGCCCTTCGATCAAACCTGTTGCGCGGAGGCTCGCTTCGGCGGCCGCGATCGTATTGCTCGCCGCCGCGCTGTACGCATCATCCCTGCACAGCTATCTTCTCTTCCATTCCATGGCGGAGCTGTTCAGTATCGTCGTCGCCTTCGCCATCTTCGTCGTTGCATGGAACGCGCGCCGGATCATCCATAACAACTACCTGCTGGTAACCGGGATCGCCTACCTGTTCATAGGCTTCATCGATTTGCTCCATACGCTCGGCTACGAGGGAATGCCGCTCTTACCGGATCATCACTACGTCGCCAACCAGCTGTGGCTTGCGGCGCGTTACACGGAGAGCGTTACGCTGCTGGCGGCTTTTTCGTTCGCTCGGTCCAGAAGGGACGTCAGCGCGCCCGCGGTGTTTCTGGTGTATAG
>CAZEAH010000400.1:0-3630 GCA_964510075.1 uncultured Leptospirales bacterium
CTCATGGGGGGGGGCGGCCAAATCGGGGCTCATGCTCGGCCTGGGCGAGTCCATGGATCAGGTCCGCGACACGCTTGAGGACCTCAGGCGCGCCGGCTGTTCCATTCTGACCGTCGGGCAGTATCTCCGTTCTCGGCGGGAAAACCATCCCGTGGAGCGGTTCTATACGCCTGAAGAATTCGATCGCGTTCGGGAGCTTGCCGAATCCATGGGCTTTGAACGCGTGCTCGCGGGCCCGATGGTCCGCAGCTCCTATCACGCGGGCGAGATGTCGGACCGCCGATGACCGGAACAGCCACACTCAAGGCCCCCGGCGAGAAACTTATCAGGATACGCCTCTCGCTAAAGACGGGAGAAGTGCTCGATGCCGCGATTTCGGGTGATTTTTTCATCCACCCGGAGGAGTCGGTGGGCGCGCTTGAGGAGGCGCTCCGCGGTCCCCTCGTAGGGCCGCGAGAGCTTGCCGAACGCCTGCGCCGCGCGGCGGAATCCGGCGGCATCGAGCTTGTCGGCATTTCAGTTGAGAGCATCGCCCGCTGCGCGCTCGAAGCCGCGGCGTCCTGCCCTGACAGTGGGAATGAATGATGGAGCAATGGCGCCTTATCATCGATCCGCCGGACCGCGGTTCCTGGAACATGGCGGTCGACCTGGCCCTCCTCAACTCCCTCGCGCGCCGGTCGGGCCCTCCCGTGCTGCGCCTATACTCGTGGTCGCCTCCTGCCGTCACCATCGGCTATTTCCAGCGCATGGATGATGAGGTGCGCGTCGATGAGTGCCGCGCGATGTGCGTGGAGGTCATCCGGCGCGTAACAGGGGGAGGGGCCGTCTTCCACGACAGGGAGATCACGTACAGCGTCTTCATCCCGCTCTCCCATCGCCTTGCCGTATCCTCCATCCGCGAATCCTACGGCCTGCTCTGCGCGCCGATAGTCGATTGTCTCCGCGGCCTGGGACTGGATGCCCGGTTCAGCCCCGTCAACGACGTGCTGGTCGGAGGGGCCAAGGTCTCCGGAAGCGCACAGACGCGCAGGAACGGTGTTCTGCTTCAGCACGGCACGTTGCTCATCGGCGTGGACGCGGCTCTGATGTTCAGGGTGCTTAACGTGGCCAAGGAGAAGTCCGCAGCGAGGGCTCCGGGCGCGTTGGAAGATCGCGTGACCTCGCTCGAGGCCCTTCTCGGGGACCGTGCCCGCGGAGAGAATTTCGCCGGGGACCTCGGGAGACGCCTTGTGAACGCGTTCGCACAGAGGTTCGGATGCGATTTCACCGAATCGGCGCTTTCAGTCGAAGAGAAGCGGGACGCTGTGAGAATAGAGGAAGGACTTTTCAGAAGGGAGGAGTGGAATCGGGATCGTTCAATCCGCCCGGTATTCGGGAGCTCGCCGGACTAAAAAAAATCGCGCTCCTCCAGTTTCTTTTTTATGGCCGCGATCTGCGCCTCGTTGCTGATGATTTTGGACATCCTCCGATCCCGGTCCTTGTCCAGGTCGACCTGTATGGGCTTCTGGTAGAAATTGACGGAGAGCCTGTTGCCTTCTCTAACGAACTTGCAGAAAACAGTCACTCTGGGTTTGAGGTAATCCTTCTGCCCGAAGTCGCGGATCATGGCCAGCTCCTGTGTGTTGAGCTCGCAGAAATCGTTTTTGGTGTAAAAACTCTGTGAATGGTTGAGTACGGGGGCGACCTTGTTGATGAAATCGCTGATGATATCGTAATCGAAATGCACGTCGATGGTGTTCACGATCGCCTTGAGCGCGTATTCTATCGAAACGGCGTCGCGGAAGGGCCGTTTGGAGGTGAGGGCGTCGTAGATGTCGCAGATGGACACCATTTTGGGAAAATCGGGCAGGTTCTCGTAGGGGAGACCGTAATATCCCCGGTTATTGTATTTTTCATGGTGAAACAGCACCGACTGAAGGACTATGGGGCTCACCCGCTCGATATTCTTCAGTATTTCGTACCCGAGCTGGGGATGGCGCTTCATCTTCTGAACCTCGGTAATGTTCAGCTTGCCCTCCTTGTTGAGAAGCTGCTTGTCGATGCGGGTCGAGCCGATGTCGTGCAGGTACGAGCCGAGAGTGATGTATTTGATCTCGTCAAGCGTGAAGGCGGCGCGTTTTTTGGCGAAGAGGGCGGCCATTATCCCCACGTTGACAGAATGATTGTAAAGATATTCATCGTGCGATTTGAGGTCTTTGAGGAGGTCGACCGCTTCGATATCGGTGGTGGTGAGGTCGTTAACTATCTCTTCCACCACTTTCTCGGCGTCGCGGAGCGAGGTTCGCGAAAGCTTCTCGGTGTTCAGTATTTCTTCCATTACTTCGCGTGACTTGTTGTACGCGATTTTCATCCGGTATGCGGGAATAACCGCTCGCTCGCCGGTATCGGTATAATAAAGAGTGCGTCCGTATTTCTCGCCGATCTGGGCGATCTTTTCCGCGGTGAGTACCGTCCGGGCCTCGAGCACCATCTCGCCGTTTTTTGAATACAGCGGATAGATGAAGCTGTTGTTGGGGCGCAGATAATCGAGGTCGATTTTTATTTTTCTCGAGACCATTATTCCTTCCCTGTTTCTATATATACGAATATGGGCATCCGGCCCTGTTTTTGTCAAGCGAAAGCCCCCTCGCTGGACGGGCATCCGACATAGGTAATAATAATGAATTTACCGATGAAAATAAACCAAAAATCCGACCGGTATCGGCATGACGCGATAGCAAGGAAAAAAGCTTGATTTACGGGAACGGCGGACCCTACAGTACACGGACCATGGGCTACCTTTCGGGCGCTGATCAAATCGAGAAATCTTGCACGCGGCTTTTCGCATCGGTACAACTCATCCTCGCCGCGATGCTCGTACTGTCCGCGGGGTGCGGAGATTTTTCATCCGTGCGCGATCAGCGCACCCTGTACATCCACCTGGGCTCCGAGCCGGGGCACCTCAATCCCATCACCTCGACCGAGGCGGTGGCCTCGTCGATCAACCAGCACATCTACGAAACACTGCTTGACCGCGATTACGACACCGCCGAGCTCATCCCCCAGCTCGCGGAATCATGGACGATATCGCCCGACAGGCTGCGCTATCGCTTCAGGCTTAAAAGGGGCATCCTCTGGAGCGACGGCGTGGAGCTTACCGCCGACGATATCGTGTATTCATTCCGGACCATAAAAGACCCGAAAGTGGCCTGCGCGCCGCTCAAGGTGTATTACATCGATGTGCGCGACCTCCGGAAGATCGACCGCTATACCGTGGAGTTCCTTTACTCGAAACAGTACTTCAGGGCGCTTGAGATCTGCGGGACAATTCCGTTAGTGCCCAGGCACGTATTCGGCGACGGCACGGACTTCAACACTCATAAAAACAACCGCTTCCCGGTGGGGACCGGTCCGTACAGGTTCGAGCGATGGGATACCGGCAAGCGAATAGTGCTGGTCCGCAACGAACGCTACATGGGAAAGGCGCCGGATATACAGCGGATAGTGTATCGCGTCGTCGCCGAGCCGAATATCGCGCTTCAAATGGTGAAAAAAGGCGAGCTGGACGTGATGTCCGTGCGCGACATCCAATGGGTTAGGCAGACCAACTCCGAAAAGTTCGCCAGCAACTTTTACAAGCTCCAGTATTAC
>CAZEAH010000401.1:0-3619 GCA_964510075.1 uncultured Leptospirales bacterium
GCGGTGCGCCGCGCTCACCGCGGCGGGGCAATAGGGACAGGTGAGTGAGATGAACACCTGTATGTGGACATCCCTGTCAATTTTTTTAAGCGCTTCCGCGGCCTTTGGGGGAAGAGGCTCCCTGAGCCCCGAGACCTCGAAAATGCTCTGAATGAACGAGTTGATCTCGTATCCGCCCGGAAGGCCGAAAAAACGTATTCCCGTATCGTTATCGTTTTTATCCAGCAGTACGATAGCCGGTATCTTGTCCACCTTGTAATGCGAGGCCTTGTCTTTATCTTTCACGAAGTCGAACGAGGTCAAACCGATCTTGTCGCTCAGGGCGGTAAATTCGTTCAGAAACTCATGCGTGTCTTTGCAGATGCCGCATTCCATTTCCTGGGTGAAGTACAGTAGATTGACCCTTTCTGTTAGCCGGGAAAGAATATCCCCGATCTGCTTGCGGACCTTGTCGTCGAATAGTGCCATTGAATGACCTCCCTGTGGTTATGATTCACGCAGTACGTAATCGCAGGCGGACAGCGCGGCCTTTGCGCCCTCTCCCGCGGCGATGATGATCTGTTTATAGGAGACCGAGGTGACGTCGCCGGCCGCGAATATTCCCGGACGG
Source organism: uncultured Leptospirales bacterium (assembly GCA_964510075.1). Lineage (GTDB taxonomy): Bacteria > Spirochaetota > UBA4802 > UBA4802 > UBA5368 > MVZN01. The sequence continues at coordinate 611 of CAZEAH010000401.1, forward strand.
CTTGTACGGCAGGCGCAATCCACCTCGATCTCTCCGTATTCATTGAGTTTAAGCAGGTCCTTCACCGGTGCGGTGTTCGGGACGAGGCCTATCTCGATGAAAATCCCCTGTGCCTGGAGAGTCGATATCTCGCCGCTGGTACGGTTCCGTATCCGCACCTTCTCCACCTGGCGCTCGCCGACGATCTCAACGACCTCGTGTTCGTACAGCACCGTTGTGTTGGTGAACGCGCTGAAGGCGTCCACGAGTATTTTGTCTGCGGTGAGTTCGGCGAGAAACTGCACCACGGTAACGTGCTCGGCTATTTTCGCCAGGTCGATGGCGGACTCTATCCCCGAGTTGCCTCCACCCACGACCACCACGCGCTTGCCGGCGAACAGAGGAGCGTCGCATATGGCGCAATAGGCCACACCCCTGCCCGTGAGTTCGGCTTCACCGGGCACTCCGAGCCTTCGCCAGCTCTTACCGGTCGTGATGATGAGCGAACGGGCCCTGAAGGCGCTTCCGTCCTCCAGCCGCACGGTCTTCTCCCTGCCGTCTTCAATGGCGGCCGCCTTTTTGCCGTCGATTACGGCGATTTCGAACTGACGCACCTGTTCTTTAAACTTGTTGGCAAGGTCGATGCCGCTTATATAGCTGTATCCCATGTAGTTTTCCACGCCCGAGGTGTCGGCAAGCTGGCCGCCGAAATCCATTGTGATTAAGCCGGTGGATACGCCCTTCCGCATGCAGTACACGGCCGCGGTCAGCGCTGCGGGCCCTCCGCCGACTATTATCACGTCGTATAACACTCCTGAGTCCATCGGAACCGCTCTGTTCTCAGTCTCCGTTGAACCGATGTTAAGCTTGAATTCCATACTCAGACCTATCCTCCCGTTCTATGGCCGGAAAGCGCGGGAAGCGCCGCCATGGCCTCTGCCGCGTGTCGCACGGTAGGATAATACACCGGCATCGGGCTTCTGTCAAGCCTCCAGTGAACGATAAGAGAACGGCTTTAGCCGGACTATACACGGTATGTCGACCGGGTTAAAATTTACCTATGCGTAACAATTGACGTCAATTTTGAATTGAACCGCGCGCAACTGACGATATCTTTATTTTCACTAACATATCGCCGTGATTATTAAGTGCGGCTATACAAGGAGTGCCATATGTGCGGGATAGTGGGGATCATCAATACCGATAGAAGAAAAATCGACGGAAGCCATATCCGCGAGGCGATACGCATACAAAGAGAACGGGGAAACGGCCTGGGAGGGGGATTTTCCGCTTACGGGATATACCCGGAGAACCGCGATAAATACGCCTTCCATATAATGTATGAGGGGAACCGGCACAATCCGGTCATAGGGCAGGTTGAAAATTTCCTCGAAAGGAAGACCAGGGTGTACCAGTCGGAAGAGATACCGGTGTATCCGAACGAGAGGATCCCGCGGGGGCCTCATTTCAAACGGTATTTCGTCAAAATCCTCGAGGAACAGATTAACGCCGACCAGACCGAAGAGGACTGCGTTGTCGAAATCGTCATGACCATAAACCGCATGGGAGGAGCCTTCGTCGTTTCATCCGGGAAAAATATGGGGGTGTTCAAAGGGGTGGGATACCCGGAGGACGTGGCGGATTATTTCCGCATCGAGGATTATGAGGCCTATGTTTGGACCGCGCACAATCGCTTTCCCACGAATACGCCAGGCTGGTGGGGCGGAGCCCACCCCTTCACGATTCTCGACAAAGCGGTGGTGCATAACGGTGAGATTACCAGCTACGGTACTAACGTGCGCTGGCTGGAAATGTACGGTTATTTCTGCCTTCTTCAGACCGACACGGAGGTTATCAGCTATATCTACGACAAGCTGACGCGAAAGGACCGTCTCTCCATACGGGACGCCTGCTATGCGATGGCGCCGTCGCTGTGGGAGGAGATTGAGCGCGAGAACGACGGCAAGAAGAGGACGCTTCGCCAGATATACGGACCGGCGGTCGTTAACGGACCGTTCGGCATCGTGCTCACCCACGACAGGGGCGCCATTGTTCTGAACGACCGCAACAAACTGCGCCCGGTGGTGTGCGCGAAAAGCGGCAACACTTTTTACGCCTCGTCGGAGGAATGCAGCATCAGGCTCCTCTCTCCCGAGGTGGACGAGATCTGGTCGCCCCGCGGGGGAGAGCCCGTGATTATCGACCTCCAGCAGGAAGACGGGAAGGAGGCCGCGTGATGGGGCAGATGAACAATAACTGGAAAGTGGTGCCTCCGTTCCATCCCGAGTTCGACCTGGAGCGTTGTGACTATCGTAACGGCTGTACCATCTGCGCCCACGAGTGTTCCTTCGGAGAGATCGGCATGAAACCGATAAAGGGCCCCGACGGTACGGTGCTACAGCGCCCCTGGGCGAATCTGAGCTCGTGCGGTGCGTGCCAGCGGTGCGTGAAGATGTGCCCGCGCAACGCCATCCATATAGAGTGCAGGCCGATGCACACCAGCCATGCCTACTGGACGCCGGAGTACGTCAACGCGATCTGGCGGCAATCGGGCGCGAGAGGCGGTGTTTTGCTTGTAGGTAACGGCGCGACGGGTCCGCAGAAACGATACTTCGACCATATGATGTTCGACGCGTGCCAGGTTACCAATCCCTCCATAGATCCACTGCGGGAGCCGATGGAGATCCGAACGTACCTGGGGCGAAAAGCGCAGCGCTTCGGCGAGGACATGGGGCCGCAGCTTAAACTGGAAGTGCCCATTATGTTCGGGGCGATGAGCTTCGGCGCTCTGAACCTTCGCGTCCACGAGGCCGAGTCCCGTGCGAGCCGATCGCTCGGAACCTTCTGGAACACGGGGGAGGGCGGATTTCACAAAACCCTGCGTCAGTATGGGAGCAATACGATCGTACAGGTCGCTTCGGGGCGTTTCGGGGTATCGGAGGATTATCTGAATTCGGCCGCGGCGGTTGAGATCAAGATCGGTCAGGGGGCAAAGCCCGGAATAGGCGGGCACCTGCCCGGGGAGAAAGT
>CAZEAH010000402.1:0-3595 GCA_964510075.1 uncultured Leptospirales bacterium
ACCCGAGGCGACCCACCCGACGTTCTCCCGGGCCACGAAGTCCCCCGCCGCCGTCCCTTCCCGGGCGAGAACGGGAACCCCGTATCCGATCGCCTCGAAGAGCTTGATCGGCATGGCCATCGCGAAGTATTCACTCGCACTTAAAAACAAGGATGCGATATCCGCAGTTTGGTAATCCTCAGTTAGTTTTTTCGATGAATGATGGAGTATCGTAACTCGCGCCTTCTGCGCACACAGTTCCTTCAGCCCGGCGGATTCTGCTTCTCGGCAAACGACTGTGAGGTGAAGATGAGGTTCACTGGAAACGACCTCTAATAGTTCAGATAGATCATAAATCGGAGGGGTTACACCACCGACGTATAATAGTCTTAAACCAGGGCTTCCTTGTTTAAGATCAAGTGGTTGAAATTCACAGCCGGGGGGTAGCACTCCGATCACGGAAGACTTGATAGGGAGGTATTTTTCCATCTGCGAGGAAGGCAACAAGAAGGCATCGGATATGGAAATCAATTTTTTTAATTCAGCTTTATAGAACAGAATAGCTGCAGTCCGCTTCAAAATGGACATGCGGGATCCATAAGTCGGTAAAATCCATTGAATATCTCGGTAAAACACGAACACAGGTATTCGGTGCTTTTTTAATAGGTTGATGAAGTTAATGTCCATCATCGGCCGCAACGGGAGATGTCCGGGATCTCCCAGGGCCATGGGCATAGTAGTGGTTTCGATATAACAAAAATCATAGACTTCACCTTCGCGGATCCTCCGCCGGATTTCGAAATACGCACGCGCCCGGTCCGCAGAGTACCCGGACACCTCGGAAACGTCGTACCCGATCTCCTTGAAGGCCTCAAGCATCTTGACGGGTCGAACCGAACTCCCGGATTTAGGATCATCCGAGAGTCGTCCCGTGTACAGGAAGATCATGGTTGGCATACGGCATCCTATCGAGTTTTAGATCCCGAACCTATACCCGCCATAGATTCGTAGATCGAAGCCCTCTGAGCAATACAACGGTTCCAGTCGTAATGGGATTCGACCCGTTTGCGGGCTGCCGTTCCCATACCAGCCCGAAGTCCCTCATCTCGCACGAGTCGGACGATCGCGGCCGCGGCGGCTCCCGGATCCCGGGGGGGCACGAGGAAACCCGTGACACCGTCCTCTACGACTTCGGGCAGTCCGCCTACTGCCGTAGCCACTACGGGTTTTCCGCAGGCCTGGGCTTCTAGGGCGGCCACCCCGAAGCTCTCTTCGTTCGAGAGTATGGCAAATATATCGAATCGGCTATGATACTCATGAATAGATTCATTAGGAATGTAACCAATAAAGGTGATCTTTTCCCGCAACCCAAGGTCATCCACAATATATCTAAGCCGACTCTCCAGACGGCCCTTCCCCACGATCGCTAATCGCAATGCCCGATCAGGACACTCATCTAAGGTTTGCTTAAACGCCTGTATGAGGTATTCCTGTCCGTAGACTTCCTCAAGCGCTTTCGTTGTACCAACCACCAATTCTCCGGGAAAAAGCTCCACGCGATGGGCATTGGGCGTAAAACGGTTTAAATCAATCCCAAACGGGGTGACCGTGACCGGTTGGGACGTATACTTACGAGTCTCTTCAGCCATAGCGCCGGATGTAGAAAGAATCAATTTTGCCCGTGACAGAATCCATCGAAGAACGAAAGAGTGCAGGGACGAAAACCTCGGGAATTCAAACACATCGCTTCCCCATACAGATATTATTAAAGGTTGGAAACCGGTCAATGCACCCAGCAGACCGTAGCTGGACGCATAATGTGCATGCAGAATATCCGGATTGAACTCTTGAACCAACTTCTTTATCTCTTGAATCGCTCGGAGATATTTAAATTTCTTTAATGCTCCGCCTCCCTTATGTATCACTAACCCGAGATCCCTCAACGTCACCCCCGAGAAGCTGGAGTATACCCCCTCAGGGGAATAGGCGAGGCTGATAACAAGTATCTCATTTATTCCATTCGCGATCGATCGTACCCAGTTGATCGTATGGACAGAAGGCCCATGGGCTAATAATGCTATTCGCATGGAATTCTGACAACCTCAATTTATAAACAAGTGGAGCATCATTATTAGGAACAAGACTTACCGCTTCAAAAAGAATCGCAGCGGTAAGCGTATACAAGCATAAACAAAACAGAATCGGCCTCTAGCCGCAAGGAGAGCGACTTTGAGATCATGGAATTTCTCTCCTTTTTTAAACCTGTCGTATGCCGCCAGGATGTCATACCAGAAGACGAGTTCCCGCATCCATTTCCTTCGAACCGAGGACACCGACGTATCTTTGGAGAGGGCTTCCAGCCGATCCACGGCCCACCATCTCCCCGAAGCGGCAGTTTCCGACGGTTTACGCTTTCGCTGGTCGGAGCGGTTGTCCGCGTCGGTGAAGTACACCGCCATCCGAGCGCGGCTGTACGCCACGTCGTTCCAGGCCCCGATTCTCCACCAAAGGTCCAGGTCCTGCCCTCGGCCGGCCCCGTCTAGAAAAACGCCGGATTTGATGAAAGTGGCTTTTGGAACTACCGTAGCAGATGTCCACACGATTGAGCCCCGAAAGCTGGCTTTGAAATAATTCTTGAACAGGAACGATCGACCCGGCCTTAAGGACAGGAATCGGGAAGCCTTCCTTCGCAGACCGACGCCGGCGATCTCGTAGCCGGTGCTGTAGGAACCGGCGCCCGGAAACCTCTGGATCAGGCGAAGTATCTCTTCCAGGTACCTCGGTTTCCACTCGTCGTCCGCGTCCAGGAAGGCTATGTGGGTTCCCCGAGCCGCGGCGATACCCACGTTTCGCGCACGGGATACTCCTCCGTTTTCCTGCCGAATCAAACGGATTCGGTCGTCTTCCGCCGCAAGGCGCTCTACTATGCCAGCTCCCCCGTCCGTCGACCCGTCGTCCACGACGACGATCTCCAGGGGGGAATGTGACTGAAGGCAGGCGGAACACACGGATCTATCTATGTGCCTTTCTTTGTTGAAGAGAGGGATGACGACGGAGAAAGAAGGATATGGTTTCGTGGCACCCTCCCTATGGGGGATATTCCGAACGACTTCCTCGTAGATGTTGGACAACGCGCCCAAGACAGCATTCTCACCGAACCTAGCTTCACATCTAGACCGTATACGCTCGGGGTTGTACATATTGAGGCTTTGCCATATTCTTGCCAGTCCCTCGGCCAAAGCGACTGCGCTGCCGCTCTCGACCAGAAGCCCGTCCCCGGGTTCCACGATCGACTCCGGTCCCCCGCAACGGGTGGCTAAAACAGGTTTCCCCAGCGCCAAGGCTTCTATTAGAACGACACCAAAGGTTTCGTGGAGGCTGGAAACGACAAGAACATCGCTTTTAGAAATTTCCTCCCGAACTTCATCCCGGGAGAGTAATCCTCTAAAAAACACTTTACTGCGAATTCCAAGGGCTTCTGCCTGGCGTTCGAGGGCTGTCCTCTGGTCTCCATCTCCGACAATGGTTAACTCAACCTCGTTGTTATTCTGGAACGTAGAGGAAAAAGCCTCCAATAGTAAATGAATCCCTTTATTTTTCGTCAACAGGGCTACAC
>CAZEAH010000403.1:0-3590 GCA_964510075.1 uncultured Leptospirales bacterium
ATCATCGACGGGATCGATCGCGAGAAGAGGCAGCGCACGAAGGAACTCGTCGATTTCGAGGAGGACCTGCTGGAATTCGAACAGTCGCTCGAAACGGTGGAGGCGGCGCTGGATGTGCTGGTGAGGCGGAAAATCGTGTCCGTCAGGCAGGGGCGACTGCTGGTGAATCCGGGCAGATCCGTATTGCTGGAATACTATTCAAATTCGCTCGACAGGCTTCTGGGCTGAAGGGAGGGGAGTGTACAATTTACGGATCGCGACGGGGGTCGCCGTAATCGTCGTTATCGTTGCCGCCGCGTTGTTATACCGGGGACGGTCGGGCGAGGAAAAGGAGAATGCCGCGGCGAACAGGACCGAAACGAACGGTGACGGGGAATGGGTCGTCCTCCTGCATGGGATTTTCCGCGGGCCGCGGTCCATGGCGAAAATCGAGAAGGCCCTTGTAAAGAGCGGATACCGGGTGCTCAATTTCGGCTACCCGAGCACGCGGGAATCAATCGAGGATATCGCGGAGCTGCTCCATCAGGAGGTGCAGAAACTGCCCCGCGGAAACGGACGGGTACATTTCGTGACCCACAGTCTCGGCGGCATCGTTGTGCGCTATTATCTCGCCCGTTATTCCTGCCCCTTCGTCGGGAGGATCGTCATGATCGCGCCGCCGAACAGGGGCTCCACGCTCGCCTCATATCTCGCCAGATGGATGCCCTACCGCTGGGTGTTCGGAAAGGCCGGCCAGCAGGTGGCCGGCGCTCCCGACTCGTATCCGCTTCTCCTTCCCCCGCCCCGTGCGGAGTTCGGCGTTATCGCGGGCGGCCTCGGTAACGAGGTCGGAATCAACCCGTTCATTCCCGGTGATAACGACGGCACGGTGAAGGTGGAAGAAACCAGGTTGCCCGGAATGAAGGACTTCATCCTTTTAAAGGGCCAGCACTCCACGCTCCTCTCGCAGCGCGCGGTGGCCGAAAACGTGCTCGCGTTTCTCGCCGAAGGGAACTTTCTCCACGAGAAGTAGCCCCGTTTCCACTCATCCAGTGCAATTAAAGCAGGATCAGCATCTAAAAGCGGCATTTTGCTTGACAAATATTAGATATAACTAACAATGTGTGGTAACTATATTATGAAGCGGCTTGTGAATGAATCCGGCCATTCGGTGCGGGCTGGGTAATTGAAAACTGTTAAGGGTGGGTCCGGATGCTCGGGTATGGGCGGACAAACAAAAGGGTTGACGGGGGCCGGTCGGTGGTTTAAGCATGCAGCCACGGGAAAGTGCGATGAGTATAGCGGTGGGTAGAATCTTCGGGAAGGATGCACCGGCCCGGCTCAGGCGGGGTGCGGTGGTTGTGTTCCTCCTCTCGGCGATGACGTTTTTTCTGCCGCGAGAGACCTTCGACCCTCACCTTGGCGTCGGTGCGGACGTTTTCTGCAAATCCCTCTACTCGATAGGGGATGAATCGCAGGATGCCGATACTCTCGTCGATACGCATCCCGTATATACGCGGCATATTGTTTATATGTTCGCTGTTTTGCCCGCATACCCCGTTCGTAGTTCCGATCCCACAAGGGCTCCACCCCGCTGACTCATCACCCCGATCAGTACCAAACAGGCGAACACAGGTTCACGGGTATATATCCCGGGAGAAGGCTTCAATGACAACCATGTGAAGCGGCCTGTCGTCATTAAGCACGAGTTTTTGCATAAGATTTAAGACCCTCAGGAGTGTGAATATGTTGGAATTGATAGAAAAAGGCGGCCCCGTAATGTGGCCGATCATCGCCGGGGCCTTCCTGGGCCTGGCCATTACCGTTGAGCGCCTGCTGTATTTCTACTTCACTTCCGTCCCCTACGAGTTTTTCAGACACGCGCTGGTCAACAGGCTGTGTGTCGGTTCCCTGGAAAACCTTGACATCCGGACCGTTCCCGTGCGCCGGAGCGGGAGGTTGTTTACGGGAAGAATCTCCCGCCTGATTAAAATGGTGGAGTCCGAGCGCTGGAAGCGAAGCCCCTATGTCAAGCTGGTACGGGTCTACCTGGATACTCTCAACCGCGGCGCGCGGTCGAGGGAGGAGGCGCTCAAGCGCACGGGGTCCGAGGAAGTCGAGCGCATGGAGCGCCATATGCGCGGGCTTTCGGCCGTGGCGCATGTGGAACCACTGCTCGGACTGCTCGGCACGGTCACCGGTATCATCAGCGCCTTTGCCGTCATCGCCAACATGGGAGGGCAGGTTGACGTCTCGTCGCTGGCGGGCGGCATCTGGGAGGCGCTTATCACCACTGTCGCGGGTCTATCGGTGGCGATTCCCGCGCAGCTGGCCTACATGTATCTCGACAAGCTCATCTCCGAGAGGATGAACGGCATGAGTTATACCGTGACCTATCTCAACGAGCGCTTTTATGACTCGACCAATGGGTGTGAGGAAACTTCATCCGGGATCGATGCCATCTCCTTCGAGTCCGGTCCCGGTACGGCCGTGGAGGAGGCGGTCTGATGGAATTCATTCGCGGCAGGCGTAACGATCCGCATATAGAGCTTACGCCGCTCATCGACATCATCTTTCAGCTGCTGATTTTCTTCATGCTGAGCTCGAACTTCATCGCCCCGATGCTGAAGATGGAGCTTCCCAAGGCCCTCTTCAAGGAGAAGCTGGAGAAGGTCGATCTGGTCGTTACGGTGGACCCCGGGGGGCGGGTGTATGTCAACAAGGACCTTGTTGCAATGGAAGACCTGCAGGGGGTGCTTCAGGAACGCATGGCGAAGCTCGGAAAATACGACGTGATCTTCAAGGGTGATGTTTCCATAAGCTACGGGGCCTTTGTGGAGATACTTGATATCGCCAAGCTGGCGGGTTCCACCAGCTTCTCGGTCGAGCATGACCGTAAGAGGTAGGGGCATGCAGATGCGACTCGATCGCGAGAGGATGTTCCTCGATTTTTTAAAAGATCTCGAGAGTGGCTCAATGCTCAACCGTGTGGGAGGGATAATCCTCCTGATGACGGTCGCTATCGCCGTTGTTACGGGTATCGAGTTTTCCTCGCCCGAGCGGACGGTTATCGATCTGAACAGGGGGCAGGAACAGTACCATGTTCGCAGGGTCTCCGAGATTCCCCGCGAGCTCGAAAAGGACGAGGCCGAGAAGCGGGTGGCGGAGGACAGGCTTACGGCGGATGACGTCCGCCAGCGCTACGTGTCGTACCTTGTGTCCAGAATCGAGCGCAACAAGCTGTACCCCGACGATTCGCAGAAGAAGGGTCACGAGGGGATTGTGGCGGTGCGCCTGCTCGTCACCCGCAGCGGAAGCGTGAAGAAGGTGACCATCCTGCGCCCCGCCCGGTATCCGGCGCTGACCGACGCGGCCATCGCGAGCATCACCAGGTCGCTTCCCTTCGAGCCGTTCCCCCCGGCGCTCGCGGAGGAGGAGATGGCGATTCGGCTGGAAATACGGTTCACCCTGCGGTGATAGGATGAAGAAAACAGTCCGACATTCGCCAGCCTGGTTCCACGCCCTTGCGATCGGCGTTCTGCTGGCGTCATCGCTCACCTTCGCCCTGCCGAAGGAATACTTCGACCCCCATCCCGGAGTAGGCGGGGATA
>CAZEAH010000404.1:0-3586 GCA_964510075.1 uncultured Leptospirales bacterium
CCCGCGCCAGGGCAAGTCCGATCCCCGACGAACAGCCGGTGATGAGTACCGTTGGTGAGGTCGTTTCCCGCATGAGTATCTCCCTTTTTATGATCCGCCCGACCGAATGTGCGCGCCGCTCGCGCCGTGCTCTCCGGCCCGAACCATGCTTTTTCGGACGCAGCCATTTGAAGACGAGCCGATTAGTATATGATCATCCGTACCGAGTCAATGGTAAATACCCGCTCGCGCCGTACACCCTGTACTTTCAACCGCCCCGGTTGTTCCTTTTGTGCTGAATGGATGTCCTGAATATTTTTTTGTCATACCACATATTTTCCTTGACACTATATATAATATATATACATAAACTATATAGATAGATCGTATATAGTCAATATTTTCGATTTATCGCCCGCCCACGAAAAAGCAACGCGGGCGGCGCGAGAACGATACGCCGCAGAGGAGAGTTCTTACGTGTCGATTAAATATGCCATCCTGGGGCTGTTGCATTACACCGACATGCACGGCTATCGTATAAAAGAACACATCGAAAAGAACTTCGGGCACATGTGGTCGATCAACTTCGGTCAGATATACCCGAACCTTCGCGATCTGGAGGATGAGGGGCTCATTTCAATGGGCGAGCTTTTCCCCTCCGACGACGGCGGGCCGCATAAAAAGAGCTATTCCATAACCGAAAAAGGCCGGCAGGAATTCGCCCGCTGGCTGGCCGACTCTCCAGAACGCGCGATGCTTCTGCGCGACCCTTTTCTCCTGCGATTTGCCTTCTTCGGTTTCGGCGAGCCGGAGCGCGCGCTTTCGATAATCGACGAACAGATAAAACTGTACGAAGAACAGCTCGAGCGGCGCGAGAAGAACCAGGCGCGCTGGAGCAAACAGGGAGTGTATGTGCGCATGCTCGCCGAGCTCGGCGTGAACTTCAACGAAATGTATCTCGCGTGGCTGCGTCGCGCGCGGGAAGAGATACGGAAAGAATCGGGGGATACCCTTCTGTTGAAGGCGTAGCTCCCCGCTATCCAGGAGGAGGCCCGCATGCAATTTGACGGAATAACGCTGGTAACCGGCGCGGCCGGCTTTATGGGCAGTCATCTGGTCGAGTACCTGGCGAAGAAGGGGGTCCGCGTGCGCGCGACGGCGCGTCCCCGCAAGGACACGTCCTTTTTCGACCGCCTCGGGGTGGAATATGTTCCCGCCGATCTCACGAAGCCCGAAACGCTGCCGCCCCTTTTTAAAGGAGGTGTTGACCGCATCTTTCACCTCGGCGCGATCTGCAATTTTTCCACGCCGTACGAAAAGCTTTATCCGACAAACGTGCTGGGGGTCGAGCGCATCACCGCCCTCGCGCTGGAGCACGGAGTCAAGCGTTATGTGCACGTGGGTTCCACCAGCGTTTACGGGTACTACAAAGGAACGCCGTTCAGGGAGGACGGCCCGCGCGATCCCGCCGATTCTTACGGCCGGAGCAAACGCGACGGCGAGGACGTGGTATGGAAAAGGATAAAGGAGGGGCTTCCGGCCATAATCACGCGACCCTGCACGGTCTACGGGCCGCGCTGCAACGACGGCGCCGGCAAGGCGTTTTCCCGTCCTACCGATATAAGCGCGATCCCCGGAAGCGGGAAACAGCTTCTCTCGAACATTCGCGCGGAGGACGTGGCGGGCGCGGTGGACCACCTGTCCTACCTGGATTCGGCCGTTGGACAGGCGTACAATATCGCCGAGGACTACTATCCGTCGCTCGAGGAGGCGCTCGTCCTGGCCGCGAAGACATTCGGAACGAAGGTCCCGACGCTCCACCTGCCGCTGTGGCTGGTGAAGATCGCGGCGAAGATCGACGGGGCGAAGGCCGCGCGGAAGGGGCGCATTCCCGACCTTGAATACGACGCGGTGAAATACCTGTACCATGACTACGTGGTAGACAACTCGAAACTCAAGGCCGCGGGCTATACGATGCTCTATCCCGATTTCAGGGAATCCATGAAGCAGATGGGGGAGTGGTACCGCGCGCAGAAATAATGCCTCATGGTCTTGGTTTCTTCCCCGCTTCGGCGGGGCTGTCGTCTGAGGTGTGCACGGCATGCCGAATAAACAAAGCGGTGGAAAAAAGGAGGGCGGGCAATGAAACAGGTGGTGGTGATTACGGGGCTGGGCGACGGAATGGGACGCGAGGTGGCCAAGATGCTTGCCGCGTCGGGAGACAGCGTCGCCGGATTCGATGTCGATAAGAAGGGTGTCGCGTCGCTCGAAAAGGAACTTGCCGAAATCGGCGGAGACCATTATCTCGAAACTCTCGACATTACCGACCGCAGGGGCGTCCTTCGTTTCCGCAACCGCGTGCTCGAGCGGTTCAACCACGTTGATACGGTGCTTTCCAACGTGGGAATAGGCTTTTTCAGCCCCTTCGAGGAAGCCGACCTCGAAAAGGCGCTCAGGTGCCTCGAAATCAACGTGATAGGCGCCTCGGCCATATTTCAGGCCTTCCTGCCCTCCATGAGGGAGCGTCGCAGGGGAAAGCTCATCGCCATGTCATCGCTGGTGGGGCGCATCCCCTTTCCTTTTGAATCGATTTATTCCGCGAGCAAGTTCGCCATCACCGGCCTTATGTGCTCGCTCCGCTACGAGGTGGAGCCCTTCGGCATACGCGTGGCGCTCATCGAGCCCGCGCAGGTGTCGACCACTTTCGCGGCCAAGATCCACGTGCTTCCGCCCGAGGGCTCGCCCTATCGCGAGCGCGCCCGGCGCTTCATCGCGCGCGACGACGAGCTCATCAAGACCGCGCCCACGCCCGAAGCCGCGGCGAAACGGATATTCAGGGTGGTGAAGGCGGAAAAGCCCGCGCTCTTCAACCAGGTCGATTTTATGAGCACGTTCTTCCTGTGGCTCAATAATTACCTGCCGCGGGCATGGCGCGATGCCATACTGGTGAATCACATGGATATTAAGGTGTAAAAAGGTGGCTTTTCCGTAATAACCGCCTTATTGTATCTGTACGGACAGGCCCGTTACCGACAGAGAGAACCGATCCCGCCGGCCTGTCCGCATCACCACTGACAGACAGGAGGCCTGTATGAATACACAGCACGCCGTCGACACGTCCCTGGGCTCCTCCCGGGTGGAACGGCTCCGCCGGCGGATCATCGACGCGCACCAGGAGGTCTGCGTCGAGCGCGCGCGCTATCTCACCGAGTCGATGAAGCTCCACCGGGAGAAGCCCCCTCTCACCCGGATGAGCCTCGCGCTGGAGCATATCCTTAACAATATCAGCGTCATCATCCGCGATGACGAGCTTGTGGTGGGCTGCCGCACCTCGAAGCTCAAGGGGGCGCCGCTCTTCCCCGAAAACAAGTCCCGCTGGATCGAGGGGGACCTTGAGAACTTCGACGTCCGCGTCCTGCAGCGGGCCCTCATCACCCCCGAAGAGAAAAGGGAGCTTGCGGAGAAGATCCTTCCCTTCTGGGAGGGGAAGACCGTCGAGAACCGGCTGGAGGAGCTCCTGCCGGAGGACGTGGCCGCGGACATGGACAAGTATATCTTCACGATGATGCTCGAGATCACCTACGGCATCGGGCACTTCACCATGAAC
>CAZEAH010000405.1:0-3585 GCA_964510075.1 uncultured Leptospirales bacterium
ATATAGAGGGGGGTTTCGTTATCGCGCATCCGAACCGCGTACCGCACTTTTTCATCCTGAAATGCGCCTATGGCGACTGTGCCCAATCCCAGGGCGGCCGCCTGCAGATACACGTTCTGTGCGGCATGCCCGGCCTCCATGGCGACGTATTGTATCCCCCGCCGTGAATATTTGCCGGTCATTCTATCGAAGACCGCCGCAATCACAATAGAGACCGCTCCGGCGCGAACGCTCTTCTGTCCGAGGGCCGCCGCGGCAAGCGACTCGCGGGATTCGCCTTCTATCACAAGGGCAAGCTCATGACCGAACGGAACGTAGCGGTACACTCCCGCGGCGATACCGTCCACGGCGCCGGCCACGCAGTAGAGCTCGAGCGGATAAAGGCCCCCGGCCGACGGAGCGGTCCTCAGGCCGCCTCCTCCGGAGACACCCTGCGCCGCCCAGAGCAGCTGTGAGAGCGCCTTCAGCGTAATTACCGAATCGCCGTAGTTTCTCACCGATCTGCGCGACCTCAGGGCCTGCTCGACCGTCATGCTTCCCGTGTGGCCGGGTTCGGGTAGTTGTATTTTCATTATGTGTTCTCCTTGGCCGTTTTCAGAAACATATCTGTAATCCGGGATAAGCGGGCCCGAGCACCGACCTGACTTCCTCGACCCGAGATCCTTCATCCAGCGGCTGCACTAGACTTACCGCCCTCCCGTCCGCTTCGCGCCGGGCCATCCATGAAACCACGCGTCCGGGAACGAGCACGTAGCGCACTTCCCCCGCGCCGCAGCAGGCGCTTCCGACCGAGGAAGACGCGAGCACGCAGAGCACCTCGCCGAACGAAACAGGCACGCGAATCTCCTCCATGACTCTGTAATGCCACGCCGCGGAACACACCTCCTCTCCGGCCGCGTGGTGGATGTATTCAATCCCGTTCATTGTACCTTTTTTAATGAGCGATCCCGATTCAGGCCGCGGACGAATCCTCGGCCAGATCCGAAAGGCCCAGAAGCTCCTGCGCCGAGGCGGCCAGCTCGCGCGCCGTACCCGAAAGCTCCTGTGAACCGAGCGCCATCTCCTGGGTTATCTGGTTGATTGAGGCGATGCTTTTCGATATCTCCTCCAGCGCCATCTTCTGCTCCCCCGATGCCGTTACAATGCTTCCGGATTCCCGCAATACATCGTCTATTGAAGAGCGCGCCATGCGATTGAGATCGAGGTCCTGTCCGGCCAGGCCGACCACCACGTCAACGCGCGTGCTGAATTCGGCGATCTGCTTAATCATATCCTTGAGCGATTCAATAAATTTCTCGAGCTGCCCGTATGCCTTTGCGATCTCCTCGCTGCTCGAGTTATACATCATGTTGATCGACTTCAGATTGTTCGAGGTATTGTCGGCAAGCTTGCCGATCTCGTCCGCGACCACGGCAAAGCCGCGTCCGTGCTCGCCGGCGCGCGCCGCCTCTATCGCGGCATTGAGCGAAAGAAGGTTTATCTGATCGGAAATATCTTCGATGATCCCGACCGTTTCCTGCACGCCCTGGAATTTGGACGTCGCCGAAGACATCGTGGCGAGCGTGTTCTGAATATCGGCGCGCGACCGTTCGATCATCCCGTTCAGGGAATCGCGTATCTCGAGGGCTTCCTTCATCTTTTCACCCACCTGCGACACTATCTGATACAGGTTGTCCATGTTTCCCTTCACCCTGTCGGAGAGATCGGACTGGCGGCGCGCCATCGTGTAGACCCCCTCTCCGCTCGCGGCCACCTCCTCGACCGTGGACGTTATTTCCTCTATCGAGGCCGCCTGGGTCTGGGCATTGTTGGAAAATGAGGCGGTGGTCGCCGCCATCTCCTCGGTGGAGGCGGCCAGCCGTGAGGCCACTTCGGTGGTCCGGCGGAGTATGCTGCGGACCTTTTCGGCGTTCCGCGCGCTCTCCTCGCCGGCGCTGATCGCGAGCGCATGGGCCCTTATGCTCATAGTGAGGAAGGTGTAACAGCTTACTCCCATTACGATCAGCGACAGCACACCGTCCTGGATGAGGTCGACAGCCTGCTCCCTTCCGAGTATGCCCGCCCCCTTCCAGCTCAGGACGAGAACGACCAGCGTGATGACGTTCGCGGCGGTATACAGGACCACGGAGGGCCGGTCCGTAATAATGGTCGCGATCGCCAGCACGGGGAAAACAAGCATGATGGTATCGATCGACGCGACGATCTCCGACGTTCGTACCGAGATATCGCATATAAACCACACGGCGGCGTTCATCGGAATCAGCATGAAGTGAGGGGCAATTTTTATCATCCCCATCCTGGCAAGACCCAGCGCCGCGAGCAGAACAACCTGGATCGAAAACGAGGCGATCACCGATTCGTTTACGCCTTTGCCCTGCACCACCCCCACGGAATACGCCAGCGCGAGCAGGCCGATCGCCAGTGCGAAGTAGATGATGATTATGACCTTCGCTTTCTGACGCGTGTAATAGTCCGCCGTTTCGTACCGCTTCAGAAAGAACCCGCCGATCACCGATCCCATACGACACCTCCCGGCAATAGTGCTTGCGTAATATCCCGTACCCGCATATCATACCGTTGATGAGCCATGTCATTATCAGGTATCAGGTGCTCTTTTTCCGTATTTTGTCCATTACAATATTGCTGGTTTCCGGGCGACACCATGAAAACCTTTCGCGATCAGATGCGCGCACGATTGACCCGGCTCGCGCCGTACACTGTCATCATCATCAGCACAATGCTCGGTATTCTGCTCTACCTTGTCATCTTCGCGGAGCTTTCGGCGCAGTTCATCGAAAATGTTGAAAAGCAGCGCAGGGCGGGCCTTGTCCAGCTTGTGCGCATGGCTCGAAACGCCATCGAGCCCGTCCTGGAACCGGTGCGCACCGGTGCCCTTTCGAAAAAAGACGGGCTGTACAGAGTCCGGGAACGTGTGCGCCGGATGATCTATGAGGACCAGTACGGTCCCAACTATATCTTCATGAGCGCATACGACGGCACCATGCTCGTCCAACCCTTCGAGCCGCACAAGGAGATGACGCGGCAGTGGGACCTGCGTGACGTCCATGGCACCTACATTATCCGCGAACTGGTGCGCATCGCCAGGAGCGGTCCCGAAGGCGGGTTTGTGAGCTATTGCTATTATCCTCCGGGCTCTTCAACCCCGCAGGAAAAACTCGCGTACGCGCTTCCCGTGCCTGAGCTCGACTGTTACATCGGCACGGGGATGTACATGCAGGAAGCATACATCGAGCAGAAACGGATACTTGCCCGGGCGCGCGCCTGGTCGGTCGCGTTTGTCATGCTCCTTTTCATCACCTCGTTTATCGCCATCCGTGAGATCGTCAAGCGAAACCGAGAGCTTGCGGCCGAAATCGAAGTCCGCCGGCGGGCCCAGGAATCCCTCGAACTTTTCAGAAACCTCATCGACAACTCGCACGACAGCATCTTTCTCGTAGACCCGAGCAGCGGGCGCATACTCGAGGCGAACCGAAAGGCCTGGGAAAACCTCGGATACGATCGCGACGAACTCCTCTCCCTTCGCACAACCGACATCGAGCTCGTCTACCGCCGCGAAACGGACAG
>CAZEAH010000406.1:0-3568 GCA_964510075.1 uncultured Leptospirales bacterium
TATCATGACCTTGTTCGCCGAGAGCATCTTGCCGACCTTTACGGCCCCTTCCTGGTCCACGAGACCGCTCATCTGAAGCTCGACCTCGCCGAGCACCTTCTTCAACTGCGACCTCTCGATCACCGTGTACGGGGAATTCGCCATCGCGGTTTGTATCCATTCAGAGCATGTTTTGGAGTACTGCGCTGGAACATTGACGGGAGTGAAGTCGTATATCGCGACAATAATTTTCTCCGAATGACTGATGGTAGTAAATGCGATAACAAAGGCTAAGGATGCGATAAACATGATAATTCTATTCCCTTTCATTAAGCCACCTCAGTGATATAGAATTTAAAATAACTCGAGATCGAATAATATCGCGATTAAAACTCTTGCGGCAATGTGCAACCCCTTCGAATTCTTGGAATAATTCCAACAACCTGCGTTGAAACCATTGCATGTTATGCACTATTCTTTCATCATGTCAACGGTAAAAAACCCTTCCTGCCCCCCTTTCCCTCCGAAAAAGTTTTACCATTTCCGCCCGCTCGTTCGTTTTGTATAGAGAACCTCATCAAGGGAGAAACGCTCATGGCAAAGGTACGGCTCAACGGCACGGTCAGGGAAATCTCGGGCAGGGTCGGCGACACCATTTATTACGCATGCCGCAGAAAGGCTTTCCATCGTGCCGTAAGCGCACAACGCGACCCGTAGACGCCCCGGCAGACCCGAACCGAACGCCAATGAAAGCATACAACAGCTTTCTTTTTCATTTCACTATTGCTATCACCAAACACGGCATAAATAATCCAGTATACCGTTTGATGCCTATGCTATTTTCCGAATAAACGATTCCGGCTCACTCCCGCCCGAACCCGATCTTCCCGGGTTTCCCCTTTTCACGGCTTCCCATGAGATCGCGGATAGCCTTTATGATCGCCCCGATGGCCTCGTCATGCTTTCCCACGCGCCGCTCGAGTTCGGCGAGTTTGCGTGAGATCTCCCGGTGCTCGTGCGATGCCTCGCGCAGCTTCACGAACGCGCGCACCACGAAAACGCTCATTTCGACGGCCTTGTCCGAATTCAGCACGTTTGCCGCCATTATGGCGCCATGCTCCGTAAACGCAAGGGGAAGGGTTTTTGAGAATTTCAGCTTTTCGAGGTGGTCGCAAATTGCGACCACCTCATTCTTTTCGTTTTGCGTCATTTTAAACATGAAGTCCGAAGGAAAGCGATTCCTGTTTCTTTTTACCTGCTCGTTCAGCCGTTTTGTGGTAACTCCATACAGTTCCGCCAGATCGGCATCAATCATCACGCGCATTCCGCGGACCAGAAGTATCCTGTTTTCGATCGTTTGTATGCCTTTACCTGTCCCCATTACGAACCCGTGTCACTGTAAAAGTACGGGTCTTTGCAGCCCCTGCCCATTATGCGGTCTATATATGCGAATCCACGTTATATGTCAATTCATTCCAAATCATCAACAGGAATTTGCAAGCACCCCTACGAAGTACCCCCAATCACAAATGCTCGTTGACAGGCGCGCACCCCTGTGCGACAACGGGAAACCGTGTGCGTCGTACGCGCCGGCATTAAGGGACACCCCGATCCATGGAACCTGAACCACACGGCACATCTCCGGCTGTGGAGCTCTCAGCCGTTGTAAAGCGCTTCGGCGCCCTGTTCGCCCTCGACGGCCTCGACCTCCGCGTGGAGCGCGGCCTCACCTACGGCCTGCTGGGCCCCAACGGCGCCGGTAAGACCACGGCCATCCGCATACTCTGCGGGCTTTCGCGCCCCGACGCGGGCGAGGCGCGCATTCTGGGCGCGCGCGTCCCCGATCGGGCCGTGCGCTACCGCGTGGGCTACATGCCGCAGGAGATCGCCCTCTATCCGGACCTTACAGCCTTCCAGAGCCTCCGCCTCTTCGGCGAGATGTTCGATCTGTCCCCGGCCGAAATACGAACGCGCGCGGACGAGCTCCTGGCGCTCGTAGAGCTCGCTGATCGCGCCGGCTCGCTCGTGGGGACCTTCAGCGGCGGGATGAAGCGCCGCCTCTCGCTCGCCTGCGCCATGATGCACCGTCCGGAGCTCCTCATGCTCGACGAGCCCACGGTGGGCGTGGACCCGGAGCTCAAGCTCTCGTTCTGGGCGTACTTCGCGGAGATGAACCGCCGGGGCGTCAGCATCATCATCACCACGCACTACATGGACGAGGCCTCGCGCTGCGGCGCGGTGGGCTTCATGCGACAGGGCAGGCTCATCGCGGAGGGCACGCCGGAGGCGCTGAATGCCGCAAGCGGCACCTCCTCGCTCGAGGACGCCTTTCTCCACTACGCGCGCCGGGGGGACGGCGATGCGCGTTAGGCGATCCCTCTCCGTCGCGCGGCGGATATTCCTGGGCCTGCGCCACGACCCGCGGACCGTCGCGCTGATCCTGCTGGGCCCGATCGTGGCCATGTTCGTCTTCGGGCTGGCCTTCAGCGGCGACGTGCGCCACGTGCGCGTGGGCGTGGTCAAGCTCGACGCCGGCATGGAACTTCCCTTCATCGGCACGATGTCGCTCTCCGAGCGCATCGTCGACAACCTGGACACCGGCGTCATCGATGCGGTGGAGGTGGAGAGCGAAGCGCTCGCGGAGTCGATGGTGCGCGACGGAAATCTCGCGGCGCTCGTCGTCTTCCCGGAGGGCTTCACCGACAACGTCCACCGCGCGCTCGACGGCTCCGCCTCCGGCGCCTCCGCGCGGATTCGCATACGCCTGGACCGCACCGTGTTCAACGTCGCCGCGGCGGTCACCCGATCGTTCATGGACGCGGTCATGACGACCGTCCGCGAGAGCGGCCGCGAGCTTCCGGTGAGCGTTGACACGGACGATCCGATCTACGGAAAGGGAGCCGGCTTTATGGACTTCTTCGTTCCGGGGGTGATGGGGTTCGCCGGCTTCATGCTGACGGCGCTTCTCACCATCCTCTCGTTCGTGGCCGAGAAGCGCGGCGGCACGCTGGACCGCCTGCTCGCCACGCCGCTCTCGGAGGGCGAGCTGGTTGCCGGCTACGCGGCTGCCTTCGGGCTGATCGGCGTGGTCCAGGCGCTCCTTCTGCTTGGAGTGGCCGTGGCGGCATTCAACGTGATGATCGTGGGCACGGTGGCGCTCGCCTTTTTCATCATCGCCCTGCTGTGCGTGGTGAGCCTGAGCCTGGGCATCCTCCTCTCCACGCTCGCCGAGAGCGAGCTCCAGGCCATCCAGATGATCCCGCTCATCGTGCTTCCCTCGTTCCTGCTGGCCGGCATCTTCTGGCCCGTCGAGGCCATTCCGCCGTACCTGCGGCCGCTCTCGTACCTCATTCCCCCGTACTGGGCGATCGACGCCTGCCGCTCCATCATGATACGCGGTTGGGGAATTGAAAAGACCTATCTGCACGCGCTGGCGCTCGGCGCGTTCGCCGCGGTCTTCCTGCGCCTCGCGGTGCTCACGCTTCGAAGGAGGAAATCGTGAACGACGATCGATTACGGCGCTCCGCGCGGAGCGTCGTCTCCGTGCGCGCGACACTGCTCGTGCTCGCGGAGGCGCCGGCCGAGCGAC
>CAZEAH010000407.1:0-3555 GCA_964510075.1 uncultured Leptospirales bacterium
TCGCAATTCCGATATCGCTTGTGGCCCTTGCCGTCTGCGGTACCGGGTTCTGGGTCGGCTGGACGATACTAACGATAAAGGTGGCACCCCCTATGCCTGAAATTGTGGAAAAAAAGGATTACGCGAAAGTCAAGGCTTTCTTCCTGTGTCTGTTCACCGCGGCGCTGGCCGTCGCGTTCATCTACGGACTTTCGGTACGAAACTACTGGGCGCTGGCCGTCCCTGCCGCGGCGGTAACGCTCGTCGTGCTGGGCATGGTGTTCTGGGTGGGAATCGCGATCATATCGGCGCGCTCGACGCTGCCGGAAGACAAAAAACAGTAATCCATGTAATGAGGGTCCTTTTCTTATGCTACCGGGGTAATCCCTACTGCGGGGGGCAGGGGATATATCTCTATCATCTTACCAGGGAGCTCGCGAAACTTGGCGTCGAGATGGACGTGCTCGTGGGACCGCCCTATCCCGATCCGATGGACGGGTGGGCGTCGGTGCACAGGATCGAAAACCTCAACCTCTGGTACGAAAGGACCATGCGTCTGCCGTATGAAAAGCTGACGCGCATTTACTCCCCCTGGAATTTCGTCGACTACTTTCTCACGCGGTTTCACGTCTTCCCCGAGATGGAAACCTTCAGTCTGCGCGCCTTCTTCCGGATGAAGGAGCTTCTGCGGTACAGAAAGTACGATATCATACACGATGTACAGTGCCTCGGCTGGGGGCTGTTGCCCATGAAAGCCTACGGCATGCCCATCGTTTCGACCGTACACCATCCACTCACCATGGACCGCGAGGCCGATTTCCTCATCGACCGGGGGTTCTGGGAGCTCGCGACAACGGTGCTCTTTTACCCGCTTTCGATGCAGCGAATCGTCATAAACCGGCTTGACCGCGTCATCACGTCCTCAAACGAGGGGGTGGGGACGCTCGGAAAGGCCTTCGGCCTTCCGGCGGACAGGCTTTCGGTGGTGTATAACGGAATGGACGTCGAGACGTTCCGTAATACCGGCGAGCCGAGAAAAGAAAAAACCCTCCTCTTCGTGGGGAACACCGAGGACCACAAGAAAGGCATGCGCTATCTTTTCGAGGCGCTGGCCATGCTGCCCGAGGACGTAACGCTCACCATAGTGGACGAGGGCCCGCCCGGGCGGCTGACCGCCTGGGGGATGATCCAGGAGCTCGGGCTCGAGCGGCGCGTCGTGTTTACCGGCAAGGTGGACCTTCCGACGCTGGTCAGCCTCTACTCCACCTGCACCGTCGCGGTGATGGCGTCGCTCCACGAGGGATTCGGCCTTCCCGCCGCCGAGGCGATGGCATGCGAGACGCCGGTGGTCGCCACCACGGCGGGAGCGCTTCCCGAGGTTGTGGGCGACGACGGCGCGGGGATACTGGTGCCGCCGAAAAACCCGGCCGCCATCCGCGACGCGGTCGAGAAGCTCCTGGCGGACCCGGGGCTTCGAAGCTCCATGGGGAAAAAGGGCCGCAGGCGCGCCGAGGAGAACTTCGCCTGGCCGGTCGCCGCCAGGAACACCCTCGCGGTGTACCGGGACGTAATCGAGTCGTACAGGAGCCGGTCATGAAAATCTGTCTTATGAGCTACAGGGGAAATCCCTACTGCGGAGGGCAGGGCATCTACCTGATGTATGTCGCGCGCGAGCTCGTTAAACTCGGTCACGAGGTCCACGCCATCGTCGGGCCTCCCTATCCCTTCGAAATGAAGGGGGTGACCCTGCACAGGGTGAGCAATCACAACTACTTCAACGTGAAGAAGGATTTCATAAAGCCGCACAAACCGTTCGCGAGCCTCATGCCGCTCAACTTCTACGAGTTCGTGGCGTCCAAATTCGGCATCTTCCCGGAGATCGAGACCTTCTCGGTCCGCGCGTTCCTCAAACTGAAGGAGCTCCTCAAGGAGCACCGCTTCGACATCATTCACGACAACCAGTGCCTGGGGTACGGGTTTCTCCTCATCAACCATTTCGGAATTCCCTTCGTCTCGACCCTGCACCACCCGCTGTCCATCGACCGCAGCACCTGGTTCGAGTATCCGTCGACCTTCGGTCTCAAAATGAAGCGCATCCTCTACTACCCGCTCCTCATGCAGGCCGTCGTATCGAACAGGCTCGACCGCATCATCACCGTGTCGCACGACTCCGCGCGCGAGATCAACAAGGCGTTCGGCGTGCCAATGGAGCGGCAGAGCGTGGTGTATAACGGGATGGACGCCGGCATATTCTATCCCGTAAAGGGCGTAAAGAAGCGCAAAAACAGCCTTATCTTCGTCGGAAACGTGGAGGACCGCAAGAAGGGGGTCATCTATCTCCTGAAGGCGCTGACCCTCACAAAGAACAAAGTGCACCTGACGATCGTCGACGGAGGAGCCCCCAACAGGAACTACGTTCCCCGCTGGATCGACCGCTTCGGAATTCAGGATCGCGTCACATTTACCGGAAAGATCCCTATCGAACAGCTGGTAGAGCTCTATTCGCGCACCGAGGTGGCGGTGTGCCCGTCCCTCTACGAGGGGTTCGGCTTCCCGGCCGCGGAGGCCATGGCCTGCGAGGTGCCGGTGATCGCGGCGACCGGAGGGGCGCTTCCCGAGGTGGTGGGCGAGCACATGAAGACCGGGTACCTCGTGCCCCCGCGCGACCCCGAGGCCCTGGCGAAGGGGATCGATTATCTCATGGACAACCCCGGCGTGCGGCGTACAATGGGCAAGGCGGCGCGCAGGCGCGTGCTCGCCACGTTTACCTGGGAGAACGCCGCGCGCGAAATGGTGAAGGTCTACGAGGAGGTCATTCGTGCTCACCGTGGACTTTGACCTTCTCGGCGTTCGGGAGGGCCACCTCATGCTCGACGCTGGTTGCGGCGAAGGGCGGCATTCCTTCGAGTGCATCGCGCGGGGCGCGCGGGTGCTCAGCATGGACATGGACATGGAGTCGCTGCGCAAGGCGCGATACACGCTGGCCTACATGAAGACGAGCCGCCAGGCGCACGAAAGGGGCGCTTATCTCTGCCAGATCGGCGACGCGCTGAACCTGCCCTTCCGCGGCGGCACCTTCGACCGCATCATCTGCTCCGAGGTCATGGAACACGTCAGCGACGACCGCCGCGCATGCGGGGAGCTCGCGCGCGTGCTGAAAACGGGGGGGCGCATAGCCGTCACCGTGCCGACCTATATCAGCGAACTCGCCTTCGACGCGCTCACCTACGAGTATTTCACCTCGCCGGGCGGGCACATCCGCAAGTACGTTCCGCGCCGCCTCGCAGCGATACTTCGCGAGAACGGCCTCGAGGTGTACGGCGTCGGCTTCAAGCACTCGCTGCATACCGTCTACTGGATGGTGCGCTGCGTGGTGGGCCTGCACCTGAACGACCAGCCGCTCACCCGCGCCTACCGGCGCTTCCTCACGCTCGGCATGGGCTCCCGTTTCATGGAGCGCGTGGAGGCGTTCTTCGATCATTTTTTCCCCAAGAGCATCGTGCTCTACGCTGTCAAGCGGTGACCGGCGGCAGGAGTCCTCGGCCGCGCCCCGCGCCACGGCGCAGAATGCATGTC
>CAZEAH010000408.1:0-3549 GCA_964510075.1 uncultured Leptospirales bacterium
CGATAGGGGGTCACTATGGGTGACGGATTACAAGAGTTTTTTAATTGACTTTTACGGAAGGCTGAAGCGGCAATAGGTCACAACTCAAATTGACGGGGGAGCTGCCATGGATCATGTATACAGGGTGATTGAGCTTATAGGAACAAGCACCAAGTCCTGGGAAGATGCCGCTAAAAACGCGGTTGAAAGTCATGCCAAAACACTGCGCGATCTGAGGATAGCAGAGGTCAGACAGCTCGATATGAAAGTTGAGGAAGGCAAAGTCGTTCTCTATCGCGCGAAAGTGAGCGTTTCCTTTAAGTATAACCAATAGCGCATACGCTGATGAAGTAGATTCATTTATAATACTCTTCACATTCAAGGTTAACATACTGCTCAGTAATTTAATTAAAAGCATACAGAAATGTGTGCTTTTTTATTGACAGGAATATTATATCAAGATATATTGATATAGTAATATGAATGCGATCAGTTATTTTAAAGCGTTGTCCGATCAGACACGGGTACGTCTGCTAAAGCTGCTTGAGCACAGGGAGCTCAGCGTTAACGAAATAACGTCCGTTCTGGGGATGGGGCAGTCACGCATATCCCGACATCTTCGCATTCTTACCGATTCGGGCCTTATGAAATACAGGCGTGACGGATTATGGGTGTTCTATTCTACCGTTGAGGAGGGTGAAGGCCGACGCGTACTCGATGCTCTTGAATTTCTGTTACATGACACGCTCTTCGATCTCGACAGGATTCGCGCGGATGAAATCGCGGCGCAGAGAATTCGCGACACGAAAAACTTCTTCAATTCGATAGCCCCGAAATGGGAAAAAATACGCCATGAGCTTCTGATTGACTTCGATCCTTCACCATACCTCACTTCCGGCAACGGTACATTCGCTACCGCCGTCGATCTTGGCTGCGGTACCGGAGATCTTATCCCCGTCCTGTCGAAAATATCCAAAAGAGTTATCGGAATCGACAACTCCCCGGCCATGATCGATCTTGCCCGTAAACGCTTCGCGGGGGTGAACGGGCGGGTGGATCTAAGGCTCGGAGAGCTCGAGCACCTGCCCCTGTCGGACCGAGAGGCCGATTTTGCCCTGCTCAACATGGTTATGCATCATCTGGCGTCCCCCGCAGACTGCTTTCGTGAAACCCGACGTATTTTAAATAATAAAGGTATATTCAAGATAATCGAATTCGACAAGCATTCAGACGAGCGTCTGCGGGCCGAATATGGCGATCGACATCTTGGCTTCAGTGAAATTGATGTCACACGATTCCTTAAAGTTTCCGGATTTGAAGGGATTGCAGTCGATACGGTTTCGCTGGAAAACGGACTTGTCGTAAAAATTTTCACTTCGTATGCTGTTTAATTTTTGGCTTGATTATCAATCCATGCATGTTCGCGAGCACAGGGTATGTTCGGAATCGCGAAGAGTGTGTTTTCCGCATTCCGCGAGGGGATTCATGTATACGAGCGTCCTCTCGATTTTCGGCTTTTGGCGTTTCCGTTAGAGTTATGAACAATAGTGCCTAACGAACGGCAGTTGTCTGTCGTTTATTCGACAGGCAACTGCCGTTCGTTATCGTGCATTCAGTTTCGCTCTTTTTTTCATTATTTGGATTTCAGTCTCTACCACATCAATTCAGGAGGAAGTCGCATGAAAACGATCGAACTCGAGAAATCCCTGCCCTGCAAGATTGCAGATATTTCACTCGCCGACTGGGGACGAAGGGAGATGGAGCTCTCGGAAAACGAGATGCCCGGCCTCATGTCGATCAGGAAGAAGTACGGCCCGAAAAAGCCTCTCAAAGGCTACAAGCTTACAGGCAGCCTGCATATGACAATCCAGACCGCCATGCTCATCGAAACCCTGCACGAACTCGGGGCTGACATACGGTGGGCATCCTGCAACATTTTTTCCACTCAGGACCACGCCGCCGCGGCCATAGCCAAATCCGGGACCGCGGCCGTTTTCGCATGGAAGGGCGAAACACTTGAGGAATACTGGTGGTGCACCGAACAGGCCCTTACCTGGCCGGACGGCAGCGGTCCGGATCTCATAGTGGATGACGGCGGCGACGCAACTCTGATGGTTCATCAGGGAGTAAAGGTCGAGAAGGATCCATCACTGCTTGACAAGACGTACGACAACAAGGAATTCTCTATCATCATGGACAGGTTGCGCCTCGGGTACAAAAATGATCCGGGCCGCTGGACGCGGGTAGCGTCCGCGATAAAGGGTGTCTCCGAGGAAACCACCACCGGGGTGCACCGCCTCTACCAGATGCATCAGGCCGGCGAACTGCTTTTTCCCGCCATAAACGTGAACGATTCCGTCACCAAGTCAAAGTTCGACAACCTGTACGGGTGCAGGGAGTCGCTCGCCGACGGAATCAAGCGCGCAACCGATATTATGGTAGCGGGCAAGGTCGTTGTCGTTTGCGGGTACGGCGATGTCGGAAAAGGCTGTGCGCAGTCGATGCGCGGTTTCGGCGCCAGGGTGCTGGTCACCGAAATCGATCCCATCTGCGCGCTTCAGGCTGCAATGGAAGGCTACGAGGTAACGACACTCGAGGATGCCCTTCCCGAAGGAGACATTTTTGTCACCGCAACAGGCTGCTGCGACGTGATTACCGGAAAACACATGGAGATGATGAAGGACGAGGCGATCGTCTGCAACATCGGACATTTCGACAGCGAAATCGATATGCACTATCTGGAGAACACCGACGGCTGCCGCAAGATTACAATCAAGCCCCAGGTCGACCGCTGGATTCTCAGATCCGGCCGTTCCATAATTGTGCTGGCGGAAGGGCGCCTTGTCAATCTCGGCTGCGCTACCGGGCATCCCAGCTTCGTTATGAGCAACAGTTTCACCAACCAGTGTCTCGCCCAGATGGAACTGGTATCCGGCACGCTCGAACCGCGTGTATACACTCTTCCGAAAAAGCTCGACGAAGAGGTCGCCCGTCTCCATCTGGAACGGCTCGGCGCTAAAGTCACCACTCTCACACGGAAACAGGCCGAATACCTCGGCATTCCCGTCGAAGGTCCGTTTAAGCCCGATCACTACCGCTACTGATGAAGGCCCATAGAAGAAGAGGCCGTCCGTAAAGGGCGGCCTCTTCTTCTATGGGAGCGTTTCATACTGCTCCCTTCGGGGCTTGTATCTTTAAAGACTCAATCCTTGTCCTCGCCGACATACATGCTGTCGATTTCCTTCGCGTATTTCTCTGCGATGATCTTTCTCTTTACCTTCAGGGTGGGAGTCAGTTCACCGGTCGCCTGTGTCCATTCGGCGTCGAGCAGACGGAATTTCTTGATCTGCTCTACCCTACCATATTCTTTTGTGTATTCCGCTATTTCTTTCTCGATAAGCTTGATCACCTCGGGTTTCTTTATCAGATCGTTGTTCGATGTAAAACTGATCTGGTTTTTCTTCGCCCATTTTTTAAGCTCTTCAAAGGCCGGGATGACCAGCGCCGAAAGGTATTTCCTCTTGTCACCGATAATCGCCACCTGTTCGATGTACTTCGACTCCTTGAGGC
>CAZEAH010000409.1:0-3549 GCA_964510075.1 uncultured Leptospirales bacterium
GTCGTGGTGAGCAGGGCCGACATGCCGATTACGTCCGGCCTGTGCTCCCTGGCCTTTTCCAGAAACGCGGCGGCGCTCACGTTCACGCCAAGGTCCACCACCTCGAAACCGTTGCCCTGCAGAAGGGCGTGAAGGATGTTCTTGCCGATTTCGTGTATGTCACCCTCCACGGTGCCGAGCATGACTTTGCCGCGCGATTCGTACGCCCCTTCCTTCAGCCCCGGCAGAATCAGGCGGTACGCGTTGTCGTAGGCTTTCACCGACATGAGCACGTCGGGCAGGAAATAGTCCCCTTCCCGGAACAGCACCCCCACCTCGTCGAGCGCGGGCAGGCACGCGCCGTTGAGTATATCGATCGGCCGCGTTCCCGCCTCGAGTGCGCGCCGCGCCAGGTCTTCCGTGTCGTCGCAGCGCATCCCGACGATCGCCGCGCGCAGTTCGTTCAACAGTTCAACGGACATTTCAGGCCTCCCATTCAGCCGCGTAGAATTCGTCAAGGCTCCGTTTGGCGACCATCGCGACGTAGTCGTCCAGCGCCTTCGCGATCGCCGGATCGAGCTCGCGCTCCCTGTGTTTCGAAAGTATCTTCTTCGCCTCGTCGCGCGCCCTGGCGACCATTTCCTTGCCTCCGGCCTTTTCCCAGATGTCGCGCTTGTCGCGGTCGGCGAGCTTCGGGATGAAGTGTTCGCCGCGGAAGTGCCGCTGCGTGTGCTCCTCCATAAGGTAATTGCCGTCAGGGCCGACACGCCGTATGACGTCCATCGCCAGAGAGATATCGTTCACCTCGATGCCGCGGATGGCGCGCTGCACCATTCCGATGAGCTCGTTGTCGATGACGGCAAGCTCGTGCGCCCCCGCCGTGGTCGATTCGATCGTGCCGACGCAGGTGATATAGTTCGCCCCGCCGAGCGCCGCCAGCAGCAGGGACTGGAAGCGCTCCACGCCGCACTGCATGTCGAGCGTCTTGGATTCGGTGGCCCCGGCGACCGCCCTGCAGGGCAGTCCGTACGAGTGGGCGAGCTGGGCCGCGCCCGCGCTGATCATGCCCGTCTCGATCGAGCCGAGCGCCACCGTGCCGCGGCGCATCTCCGCGATCGTCGACACGGTGCCGTACATCACGGGAGTGCCCGGGTTCACCGCCTGCGCCATCACCACGTGCGCGATCACCTCGGCGTTCTGCTGCAGCAGAAGCCCCGTGAGCGTGACCGGAGCCGTCGTGCCCGCCATGGCCTCGGGCGACACCAGCGCGGGCTGGCCCCATTCGGCAAGTATCATGAGGCCCTCCAGTTGAATCTGCGCAGTGGAGAGCGGGCTCTGAATGCTTACAATGGTAATGAACGGGTGCCTGTCCCGTATGTTCTCCCTGCCGCCCATGACGATCGAGGTCATTTCCATCATGTCGCGCGTGGCCATCACGCCGTAGGCGCCCATTCCGAAGGATTTGGTGCAGTTTCTGGCCCACGAGCGTATGGCCTCAACGTGTATGCACTGCATCGGGATGTCGTTCGGCCATATGTCCATCTGGTTCGAGACGATGTTGTCGAGATGGTCGAACAGAACGATATGCTCGGTCTGGTCCTTCAGCGTGGTCGGGCGGTACGCGCCGGATTCGAGGTCGTAGAAGTTGATCGCCGTTCCGAGTCCGCCGAAGACCCGCGTATCGGGGCTGACCGGCCAGCGCCTGGCGGGGTCCGCGCCGCAGAGCGTATATTCACGCGGCGCTTTTTTTAGGAGCGATTCCACCACGGAGGGCTTGAAATAGACGATCTTTTTGGCCTCGTCGACCCTGCAGCCCAGATCGGCGAGCATCCCGCGCATCTTTTTCACTTCCACCTTGATGCCGACGGTCTCGAGAATTTCGAGCGTATGCTGCTGTATCGAAGTGACTTCAGCGTCGCTTAAAACCTGGAAGCGGCTGCTCTTCATGATCGGTCTCCGTGGCGCATGATGGGTGCGGTTCGCGCAAAAGTATTGTCATAAGGCAAGGATATGACGGATTAAAAGTCAATAATGTTTTGGCGTGCATGCGTCAGATGCCGTAGAGATAGTGACAGACACCGCATCCCTCGAGCGGTTCGGGCATGGACTTTCGCGCTTTCTCTTCCAGCCGCCGGAGGTATTCGAGGGAGGGCTCGCGATCGTAGGTGGCGAGCTTTCTGTTAAACGCCTCCTCCCTCTCCTCGAACCGCGCGCGGTATAATCGGCACGCGGGCGTCTCCCAGAGCGCGTCGATATCGTCGTTCGGGAGCCTGCCGTAATGGACGGAGGGCATCAGCACGTCCTTCCCCAGCCAGGTGGCCCTGCCGCCGTAGGCCAGGTTGATGCAGGGGGCGACGCGGCCGTCGGAGCGCACGAAGAGCGAGGAGCGCGGGTCCTGCGCGCAGACGGGCTGTTCCTCCGGCACGAACGAGAATCCGGCCACCTCCACCCCCATGTGTTTGCCGAGGCGCCGGGCCTTTTCGAGCGCCTTTTCATAGCGCCGTATCTTTCGACTGCGCGAATCGCCAAAGAGGCCGAACCCCTTCCCTGAATCGCCGCGGATCACGTCGCACTGCTTGAAGTTTATCCGGCCGAACGAATAACGGGCGGCCAGGCGGACCATGTCCTCGAGCTGGTGGATGTTGCTCTCCATCATGACGAAGTTGATGATGATGCGCGGCCGGCCGGCTTTCCCGAGCGACGCAAGGCCCTCCAGGTTCGCGATGAGCCGTTCGAAGCGCGCCCCCTTCCGTATGGCGTCGTACACGTCCGGCGTCGCCCCGTCGATGGAGAGCGCGATCCAGTCGACGCCGGCGTCGATGATCGCGCGGGCGCGCTCCCCCGTAAGAAGGAGGCCGTTTGAGAGAAAGCCCGTTTCGCATCCCGCGCCGTGGGCCTCCGCGATCCAGCGGGGAAGCTCCGGGTGCATGAGGGCCTCGCCCCCGCCGGAGAAATCGATTGATGAAACATCCGAAAGCCGTCCGCGAAGCGCGGCCCACACCTCCTCCTTCATGAGGCCCTCGCCTCCCGCGGCGGCGCGTTCGCCCTCCCACGGACACATGACGCAGTTCAGGTTGCACGCTATGGAAGTCTCAATCTGCCAGAGGCGCCATTTACGCGGGCGGGCCCGTCCGTCGATACCCTCCACGGCCCGCCGTTTCAGCGGCTCGAGCCGCCGCTCGACGCGCCGGGGCCAGACGAGCGAAAGCACCGCCATCGCCCGGCCGCTGCGGTCCAGCCACTTCTCGCCCGGCGCTCCCTTTGACGCCTCGAACACCGCGCGCGCGATGTCGTCGCGCGGTTCGCCGCAGCTCTCCCGCGGACACAGACGGTCGCGACCGGGCGCGCGAAGCGCGTTCTCCTCGAACGATGTCGCGGCGGTGCCGGGATAGATGTTCAGCACGTCCACGCCGGAGCCGGCGAGTTCCAGGCGCATGGTGTTCATCATAATGGCCAGCGCCGACTTGCTCCCGCCGTAGGCGCCGCTCGTCACGATGGGCACGCGGCCGGCGAAGCTGACGATGTTGACGATCCGTCCGCCGCCGCGCGCGCGCATACCGGGGACGAGTC
>CAZEAH010000410.1:0-3548 GCA_964510075.1 uncultured Leptospirales bacterium
ATTTCAGGTACGACAAGTCGCGCTTCGTGGTGATCGACCCGGAGGACAAGGACCGCAAGCTTCTGGACGAGCGCGGCATTCGCTTTATCCACGAAGCGATCACCCGGGACAACTACCGCCATCTGTTGCCGCCCCTGCTCACCGACGGCGGCGGCCAGGGCTTTTGCGTCAACCTGTCGGTCGACACCTCCTCGATCGACATCATGGAACTCTGCAACGAGCTTCATGCGAGCTTCGACGATTACGTGGACAGGGAGCTCGGTTTGCACCGGACTGTGGCGAGAACGGTGATAAAAATTAACGCACTCGATATAAATCCGAAAATCGGGTATGAAAACATGAGGACCGTCGCGCGCATACGCGATGAGGATTTGAGGAAAAAGGCGGAGCGCGCGTTTGTCGAAGGCCGGAGTCCGGACATGGTTAAGGCGGAGTATGTCTGCCGGCCCGAAAAAGAGCAAACACTCGAACGGCTCGAAGCGGAAAAAAAACGGATAGAGAAATCGCTCGAGTCTCTCACGATACGACTTACGATGATAGAACAGCAGATCGAAGATATGCGCTCGGGAAAGGCGTGACGCCGGGTAAATTGTTTGACATCGACGCCGGCGCGTGGAGAATCTATCTGAGCAGGCGACGGCCGATAATACAGAAAGGCTCCCATCAGGTAACACCAATGAAATTTTTAACGCACCTGTCGCTCATAATCCTTATAGCCGCGGGAGCGACGGGCTGTTCGGACGTTCCGGTCGTCGACCTGGGCTCGGGATGGAAACATACGGCAACCGACAGCCCTGAATTCGCGTCGGTCGACTTCGATGATTCCGGCTGGGGAACGGTTGACCTTCCGGCGTCCCTTTACACGGAGAAAAAGGCCCAGGCCGTGTGGATCCGTAAGAACGTTGAACTACCCGACTCTATGGTCGCGATGCGGCCATGGATTTTCCTCGGCAAAATATGGGACGCTGACAGCACATATTTCAACGGAGTACAGATTGGAGAGACGGGCCGGGAAAAGCCGTACATCGTGCCCACATGGAACGTCGACCGATCGTATCTCATCCCGCCTGAACTCATTCGCCGTGGAGAGAAGAACGTCATCGCGGTGCGTGTCTTCGGACAGCTCAAGCCCAGCGTGAACGGCGAGGTATTCATCGCTCCATCATGGTATGTCCAATCGTTCACCTTCTGGAAGCAGATGAAGTCGCGGTTTATCTCGCTTTCAACCGGGCTTCTCTCGCTGTTTCTCGGTCTCGCGTCGCTTCTGCAATTCGCCATGAACCGTAACAACAGAATCAGCCTCCATTTCGGGTGTATCAGTGTAATCTGGGCGTTCCTTACATCACACTTCTACGTTTCCGATTTCGGAATACAGTACAATATCAAAGAAAGGCTGTACTTTTCATTTCTGGCGGTTGAGGTGGCGTGGATTTATATCCTTCTGGAGCTGATATTCGAAAAGCGGATCAGGTTAGCGCGCTGGTTTATCGTAATCAACTCCCTGGTGGCCATCGCAGTCCTGAACGCACAGGGGCTGTATGATCCCATCCCCGAGATAAACATAACGATTTCCGGCACGTTCGGGGTCCTCAACCAGATAATATGGGGAATCCTCATCGTGAGCGCCATGAGGAAAAACCCGATAGAGGCACAGGTGATGCTGGTCGGGTACGCCATATTCATGATCGGTCTTATCCACGACGCGGCAGCGCTCTCGGGCCTGTATTTCACCGATTTCTACTGGATCATTGTCAGCTACCCCGCGGTGATTATTTCGTTCGCGGTCATCATCGCGCGGCGCACCTCGGGTATGGAAAAGCGAGTGTCCATGGCCGTCGAGATCGAGAAAATGAAGGACAACCTTGCCTCGGTCCTCGAAACCGTACGGCAGTCCATGGCGGGCATGACCGGCTTCACCGACTCCGTTCACGGCACCGCCCGCGAGCTGAAAGCGAAGATGAGCGAGCAGGACGCGAGCCTTGGAGAGACCGCCGCCTCAATAGAGGAGGTACAGGCCTCAATAGAGCATATCGCGGACAACGCACGCAGCCAGAATGAAAACCTCAAATCGAGCAAATCGAGGCTCGCCGAGTACGTCGAGTACCTTGCGGGGATAGGTTCGGCCGCCCGAAACGCGGCGGCGCTCAGCCGTAAAAGCGTTGAGCAGTCGCTTGAAAGCCGCCGGCGCCTGGAGTCCATGGTCACGGGCATGAACAAGATACGGACCTCTTCAGATACCATTCGGGAAATATCGGACATCATCAACGATATCGCCGACCAGACAAACCTCCTGGCCCTCAACGCTTCCATCGAGGCCGCTCGGGCCGGGGCCATGGGGAGGGGGTTTGCGGTGGTGGCGGACGAGATCGGCAAGCTTGCCGACCGATCAATAGAACAGGCGAAACACATCCAAAAAATCATATCCGAAACCACCGCCGATATAGAGAGCGAAACGCGCCTCGTCTCCGGTTCGTCCGGCATCATCCTCGAAATAGAAAAATGGGTAAAGGACGTTGAGGGGGCGATAGTGTCCATCATCGAGCTCTGCGAGGCGCAGGAAAGGATGACCCGGGGAATCATGGAGAATATGGAGGCCGCGGAGAAGGGATCGGGCGATATTTCGAACGCCACCGACGAGCAGCGCAGTTTCATCATGACGGTATCGCGCTCCGCGGAAAGACTGAAAACCATCATGGAGGGAGTGCTCGAAAACGCTGATTCGCTTGTCGCCTCTCTCGGCCAGATTCACGGCAGGATAGCGGCCATGAGGGAGCTGGTCGAAAAAGACGAAAAATGATCGAGCCGACCTTCCGCCGACATTTCATCAACCGGGCCGGTAATCGAATGAAAAAATATTGACACCCGGACGGGTGATTATTTTCTTAATAGTCATCGACGGTAGACCGTATCGTCGGCAGACGCATTCGCGCAGCAAATATACTGAAATTTCCTGAGGCGTTACAGGCGGTTCTCCGAATCAGCTTTCGGTTTCCCGGGGCGCGAGAGAGCATCTCCGGCCGGATCTCCTGAAATGCCGGATAAAAAGAAGCCATTGAAATGGGAGGTGCGTACATGTCCAGACATCAGTTTCAGACCGAGGTTAACCAGCTTCTTCACCTCATTATTCATTCTCTTTACTCGAACAAGGAGATATTCCTGAGAGAACTGGTTTCGAACGCGTCCGACGCGCTCGACAAACTCAAATTTCTGACTTATACGGAAGAAACATTCAGAGGGCTTCAGTATGATCCGCGTATCGACATACGTTTCAACGATCAGGAGAAGACCATTGAAATATCGGATACCGGTATAGGAATGAACGATCAGGACCTCGTAGAAAATCTGGGTACGATCGCCCGTTCGGGGACCCGCAGTTTCATCGAAGCCCTCAAGGGTGACGTTAAAGGCGATATAAACATGATCGGGCAGTTCGGTGTCGGATTTTATTCGGCGTTCATGGTCGCCGACAGGGTAAAGGTGATTTCCCGTAAGGCCGGCGAGGATACCGCGTGGGTGTGGGAGAGCGAAGGGAAGGGCGAATACAGCAT
>CAZEAH010000411.1:0-3548 GCA_964510075.1 uncultured Leptospirales bacterium
CCATTATAAGGAGAAAGGAGTCATTGCATGAAAAGAGCCCTCGTCGTTCTTCTCGCACTCGTGGCGGTGATGTACCTGGCGCCCGCCGCGGTCTCGGTCGCGTTTGCCGCCGGACACGACACAACGCCCGCTCTGAGCCCCGATGCCCACGCTGAAGCCCCCCACGACGGCGCGGCGGTCCACGAAAGCACACTGGGGAACGAGCTTCCGCTGTGGACCGCGCTCCCGTTCGCGGGCATACTGCTCTCCATCGCGCTCTTCCCGTTGGTGGCGCCGCATTTCTGGCACCATCATTTCCCGAAAGTATCCGCAGCATGGGCGCTCGTGTTCGCGGTACCGTTTCTCATCGTGTACAAAGGAGAGGCCCTGCACGAAATACTGCACATCTATATCGTCGACTACATCCCCTTCATCATTCTGCTGTGGTCGCTGTTCGTCATCTCGGGCGGCATATACGTCAAGGGCACGCTGAAGGGAAGCCCGGCGGTAAACAGCGTCATCATACTGATCGGCACCGCGCTCGCCTCCTGGATCGGGACGACCGGCGCGTCGATGCTCCTCATCCGGCCGCTTATCCGCTCGAACGCCTGGAGAAAAAACAAGGTGCACACCATCGTGTTCTTCATCTTCCTGGTAAGCAACATCGGCGGCACCCTCACGCCGCTTGGAGATCCGCCGCTCTTCCTTGGCTTTCTGCACGGGGTGCCCTTCTTCTGGACCTTCAAGATCCTTCCTGAAATGATGGTAGCGGTCGGAATCCTCATGGCGGTCTATTTCACTATGGACAGCTTCTTCTACCGCAAGGAGGACAGGTCCGCCATGACCACGGAGAAAGGCACCATCAGCATAGAGGGCGGGATCAATTTCCTTCTTCTTTGCGGCGTTATAGGCGGAGTGCTCTTCAGCGGCATCTACCAGACGAAGCTCGGTCACCTGGACATTCTCGGCGTGCACCAGAACACCGCAAACATAATAAAGGACGTGATCCTCGTTTTTATGGGCGCGCTCTCCCTCTGGATAACGAAAAAGGAGGTCCGCGCCGCCAACGAATTCAGCTGGTTCCCGATCAAAGAGGTCGCCTATCTCTTTGCGGGCATCTTCATGACGATCATCCCGGCACTCGCAATCCTCAAGGCCGGCGAGCAGGGCGCGCTCGCGTTCCTGGTCAAGGCCGTTGAGACTCCCGCCCACTATTTCTGGGCGACCGGCACCCTGTCGAGCTTTCTGGACAACGCGCCGACCTATCTGACATTCTTTAACAGCCAGCTCGGCAAGTTCTACGCCGGCATGCCCGAAGCGGTGGCCGTTCCGAAGCTCATCGTCGAGCAGGTCCCCTATCTTGCGGCCGTCTCGATCGGCGCCGTCTTTATGGGGGCCAATACCTACATAGGCAATGCCCCTAATTTCATGGTAAAATCGATCGCGGAGGAGTCGGGAATAGCGATGCCAAGCTTTTTCGGGTACATGTTCAAGTATTCGATTCCGATCCTCATTCCGATTTTTATCATTATCACGCTTATCTTCTTTTAGGGAAAGCGAAGGCGCGCGACGGCATGGTGGCGCACTCCGCCGCGCCGTTCGTAATGATCAACTGAGTAAAGGAGAAGACTCATGGCGAAACAATACAGCGAAGTGGTGTTCGAGGGCCATCATGCCAATATCCGCGGGTTTATCGAGGGATTCATCGCGGGAAGCGGAAAGGAGATGTCGTTCTTTTTCAGCGACAGGGCCGGCGTTAAGGCGGAAACCATGTCCGAGGTCATAAAGGAGTGGATTTCGCTCGGCAACAAGATCCATCATGTGATAATGGAATCGGAGCTCCTGGACAGTATCAAAAAAGCGCTGGAAAAGCTCTCCGACGGCGACAGCCTCAACCGCTCATCCATCAAATCCGCGAAGGCGATAAAGGCGGCCTCGTTCAAGTTCACATTCAGCACCTACGGCCGTAAATACGGCGAGGACATTAAGAAGCTCCTCGAAAAGCTGCCCGGCGGACTTACCTTAAAGGACTATGCGCCGGTGGAGAAAGTGGACAAGGACGCAAAGGGTGTCGAGCTGTACTCCCCCGCGCACGAGTACACCTTCGAGGGAAGCGGCGTAATAACCGGACCGGTGGATGAGGTCATAGCCTTCCGCAAGGTTCTGGACGATCATCCCCTGGTGGACGTCGCGGTCATCAACCTGGAGTTCTGACCCGCTGTCGCCGCTCCGGCCCCGCCGGGGGCGGCGTCCTCAGACTTTTGCGCCCGCGCGTTTTCTGAGTTCCCCGGCAAGGAGCCCCGCCGGGCGCGAGAGCCTTTTGCCCCGTTGGAAAACCAGAAAGATGTCCCGCCGTATTACTACCGCCTCTATCCGCACGATCTTCAGCCCGGACTGCCTCGGGGCCGCGGGGACGGCCAGGCGCGATATAAAGCCCATGCCAAGCCCCGCCGCGACCGCCTCCCGAACGCCCTCGGAGGTCGTGCATTCCAGCACCACCCTCAGATCCGCGGGCGATACTCCGCGCG
Organism: uncultured Leptospirales bacterium; assembly: GCA_964510075.1. Taxonomy (GTDB): domain Bacteria; phylum Spirochaetota; class UBA4802; order UBA4802; family UBA5368; genus MVZN01. The sequence goes on from CAZEAH010000411.1 coordinate 2,508, forward strand.
CAAGAAGCTCCCTCTCGTACGCCTCCCTGCTTCCGCTCCCCTTCTCGCGCGACACGAGGGGAAAAGCCCTCAGATCCGCCAGCGAAATCGCATCGGGATAGCCGTCAACGGGCGCCAGAAGGACCAGTTCGTCCCGGTGGATGCGCTCAAAACTCAGGGCGGGATGGCGCGCGCTTCTTCCCGAAACGCCGATCTCGGCCGTTCCCTCCTTGACCATCTCGATCACCTCGCGGCTGTCCGAGACCTCCAGCCGGTAGCGGACATCGGGGTTCGCACGCACGACCGAGGCAACCACCCCGGGAAGGACATACGCGGAGGGGATGGTGCTCGAAGCCACGACGGTCACCCCGGCGGCGAACGCTCCGGCCAGGTCCCTGCGGAGAGACTCCAGCGCTTCCAAATGACGCTCGCAGAATTCCCTGAAAAGCTCACCCTGCGGGGTGAGCGCAAACTCCCTGCTCGTGCGCCAAATGAGCTCCACGCCCAGCGTCTCCTCGAGCGCCGAGACATGGTTGCTGACCGTCGCCTGCCCCACGCGCAGCACGCGCGAGGCGCGGGTAAAGCTCCGGTGCTCAACCACCACGAGGAACGAGCGGATCTGCTTGAGGTCGAAATTTATATCTTTCATCACCGAATGGTTGTATCCTGCCGCGCGGTTATGGCAAATACATTTTTTGTAAAACGGCTTGCCCCAATTCTCCGAAGATGATACTAAGGCGTCGGGCGGGCAGTGGCCGGAACACGCGAATCGACAGGATCCACATCAATGAGCATAAAAACCAAAGCGGCCGTGGCGGGAATCATCATCACCACCGTTCTCCTTTTTACCTACGTATCGTTCCGCTCGGGATCGATAGAGGGCGAGTACGCAAAAACGATCTCAGCGAAGACCGATCGCATTGCGGTGGCCTTAACCGGCTGCCAGAAGGAAAAACCCGCCGCCGGACGGAACCTCAACCGCTTCCTTGCGGAGATGAACCGCGAGAACGCCGATATGGCGCTTCTCGCCGTGGCCGACGGCTCGAACAGGGTGCTCGCCGG
>CAZEAH010000412.1:0-3542 GCA_964510075.1 uncultured Leptospirales bacterium
CAGGAAGTGCACGCGGTGATGGCGCTCTTGCATTCGACTATCGCCCGAGCGAGCGCGGCCGCGTCCTCGGGGCTGGCCTTCACCAGATGAAAGGCGAGCCGCGAGGCGCTTTTGGGGCCTATTCCGGGAAGCCTCGACAGCTCGCGGATAAGGGCCTCGAGCGTGGCGGGAAGATTCACGGCCCGCTCCTATTTCAGGAAATTGCTCAGGCCCGGGATGTTGAGCCCACCGGTAAGCTTTCCCATCTCCTGGGCCGCGTACTCCTTCGTTTTATCCACCGCGTCGTTTACGGCGAAGATGATCTTCTTTTCGATCGCGCGCTTGTCGGCGGAGGCGAGCACGGCCTGATCGATCTGTATGTCGACAAGCCGGTATTCGCCGTTGACGGTCGCCCTTACCGTTCCGTCGGTGCTTTCGCCCACCGTCTCGCTTTTCTGCAGCTTCTTCTGTACGTTCTTGAACTCCTTCTGGAGCTTCAGTATCTGGCCCATATCCCCAAGTCCTTTCAGCATCACTCGTCTCCTTTATCGATTATCCTGCCGTGAAACATGTCCTTCACTTTTTCCACCACCGGGCTGACCACCGGAAGCTCGTCCGGCTCGGGGCGGGAGATCATCACCGCCTCCGGTGGAGGAGCCTCCGCCATCTCCGGCTCCGGCAACGCGTCGTTTGCCGCTTCGGGGGCGTCCCTGGTTTCGACGGACACCTGTCCTCCCAGACGCCTGGAAAGCTCCTCCTTGATAAACGCAAGCTCTTTGCCGTCGATGATACGGCTGTAAAAGCCGTTTTCGTCGCTGACGGGGAAGGACAGGATGAGACGCCCGTCCTCGAAATGAGGACGCGCCTGGTTCAGGCGGACGTGCAGATACTGCCGCTGTTTTTCAAGCGACGAGAGAAACGCGGCCCACTCCCGCTCCAGCCTCGGGGCGGCCACCGCGGAGCCGCAAACCGCCGGACGCGCCTGGGGCGCCCCTGACGCCCGGCTCATGCCGGCGGTCGACCGCGGAGGCTCAGGGGTTTTTTTTTCCGGGGACGCCGGTGCCGAGTGTCCGTCGATTCTCCTGAGTATCTCCGCGATTGAGGGCGCGGCTTTTGCCGCCGCCATATCCAGAAGCCCCATCTCCAGGCAGATTCGTTCCCCGGCCTGAGCGCGCAAGTCGTTCTGTATATCAATGCCGATGCGGAACATCACGCCGAGCTCCTCGTCGTGAAAACGCGAGGAGAGCGCCTTCAGGCCGGCGGTCTCCTCCGTCGAAAAGCCCAGTATTTCGCCGACCTCAACGCCGCTCTTGAGCAGCCGAACACTCCGGATAACGTCCATAAGACCGGCCACGTAGCGCGGGATGTCCACTCCGAGCGACACCACGCGATGCACCTCCTCCATAAGCGCCGCGCGGTCGAGCGCCGCGACCGATTCAAGCACGTGCATATAGCTGGCGAGCGGCACCACTCCGAGAAGCGCGAGCGCCTCGGCCTCGCCGACGGCGCCTTCCGCGAAGGAGAGCATCTGGTCCAAAAGCGACTGCGCGTCCCGCATCGAACCGTCGGCGGCGCGGGCGATGGAGTACAGCGCCTTTTCGTCTACGTCGAAGCCCTCCGCTCCGGCGATGTGGGCGAGATGCGCGACGATCGCGTCGATGGAAATCTTTTTGAAAAAATATTTCTGACAGCGCGAGAGGATGGTGTCCGGCACCCTGTGGATCTCCGTTGTCGCGAATACGAAGATTACGTGCGGCGGGGGCTCCTCGAGGGTCTTCAACAGCGCGTTGAAGGCCTCGGTGGTGAGCATGTGCACCTCGTCGATGATGTAGACCTTGTACGCTGACTTGAGGGGCGCGAAATTGACGTTCTCGCGGAGCTCCCGGATGTTCTCGATCCCGCGGCTGGAGGCGCCGTCGATCTCGATCACGTCGAAGGCGATACCCTCGCGTATCTCGCGGCAGTTTTCGCAGACACCGCAGGGGGTGTCCGTCGGCCCCTCCTTGCAGTTGACGGCCTTGGCGAGAATCCGCGCCATGGTGGTCTTTCCCACGCCGCGCGGACCGGAGAAGATATAGGCGTGGGCGATCCGCTTGTTCCTTATGCTGTTGCGGATGGTGCGGGATACGTGCTCCTGGAAGACGACCGCGTCGAAATCCTGGGGGCGCCATTTTCTCGCGATTACCTGGTATGACATTGTCTCTCTTCTGGGGCGTGAACGTGAACGACATCGTGCGGGGGCGGCGTCGTGCCGGCCCCGAGCGCGGTATCCGCCGACGGAATTCGGAGAAGGAGGGATTCGAACCCTCGGTAGCTTGCGCTACACACGGTTTCCAACCGTGCTCCTTCGGCCACTCAGACACTTCTCCATGCTGCGAGTCTCCCGCGCCGCCGCCCGGGGCGATAGGCGCGGAATTCGGAGAGAGAGGGATTCGAACCCTCGGAGGGGAAACCCCTCAACGGTTTTCGAGACCGCCCCATTCAACCGCTCTGGCATCTCTCCCTTGTGCGGCGGACGGACCGCCGAGACATCCAAACCGCTACAGCTAAAACCCCGGCATCAGCCGCCGAGTTTCTTTACAATCTCCTCGAAGAGGGGTTTGCTCTCCCTTCCACGAACCGTCATGAGAAGACCTTCCCCGGCATAATAGCCGATAAGCGGCGCGGTCTTCTCCGCATACGTGGAAAGCCGTGCGCGCACAACGTCTTCTTTCTCGTCATCGCGCTGAACGAGCACGGAACCGCACCTGTCGCACACGCCCTCCTTTTTGGGGGCCTTTCCGTCCAGGTTAAAAATCGCCTGGCACGACGGATTGGAACAGGTGCGACGCCCGGTGAGCCGCTTGATAATGATATCCTCGGGCACGTCGAGATTGCATACCGCGTCCAGCCTGAGCGAGAGCTTTTTAAGCATGACACCCAGGGACTCCGCCTGAGGTATCGTTCGCGGAAACCCATCGAGAATGAATCCGGACGCGCAGTCCGCCTCGCCCAGACGCTCCTCCATAATACCCATTATAACCGAGTCGGGGACGAGATCGCCGCGCTTCATGTACGCCTCGGCCTCCTTCCCGATCGGGGTGCCGGCCGCGACGGCCCCCCTGAGGATGTCCCCGGTCGAGATCTGCACTATTGAGTACTTCTCGACGAGCATCTTCGAGATGGTTCCCTTTCCCGACCCGGGCGCTCCAAGCAGTATAAGTCGCATTGTTATCTCCGACGATCGCCGGACGAAAGGACGGACCCCGCGCCCCCGGCGGCCATTAAAATAAAAATAGACTCTCGGACGAGTCTATAAAAGCGCTGCCTGGAACAGACTGATAAAAGGACGAAATTTATCAAGAATTTTTTCTTCGGCGCCCATCACGCGCCGTTTACCCAGTCGCACTGCGAGCACCTGGTTTCCCTGTACTTGTAGAATTCGCCGCCCGACGTTCTCACAACGGCCGCCATGACAAGCGCCTCGCACCGCGGGCAGTGCTTGGGTATGATTTCGTACTCCTCGTTCATTCTGTACAGCATGCCCCCCTCCTTCCGGAAACGCGGACTTCCCTCTTCTATGA
>CAZEAH010000413.1:0-3513 GCA_964510075.1 uncultured Leptospirales bacterium
GTGGTTTATGGAATTATTATTTAGCAAAAAGATAGGAGTTATGCAACAAGTCTATAGTATTTCAGATAGAGAACACCATCGATAAGAGCATCGGCGCCGGGTTCCTGCTGTATGGCCCTGTCGATGGCTTCCTTCATGTTGGGAATGCCCAGGTACACGCACTTGCCGTCGGAACCCTTAACGCGCTTGCCGACCTTGCCCTTGACGGCGGTGTTTTTGGAGCTGATCACCGTGAAGTCGACCAGACGATACGTACACGCGCTGAAGGAAAAAGCGACGACGAGCAGCACCACGAGCACAAGAAACTTTTTCATCTGTACAACCCTCCTGATAGTTAGTTGGTGCTATTATGGTACGACTTTATCCCTCTCGAGACGTCGTGAACGAGGGGGGATAATCATGAAGGGGGTCCGCGCTGTGTATATATTCGTTCGGACCCTGGCCGTATTCCAACCGCCCTGACGATGCTGTCAAGACATTATTATAAACGTCGGCCCGTATATCGCCCGAGTCCGAACGGAAAACGCACCGAGAGGGAGGCCTTGAAGTCGTTTTCGCTCCGGCGATTGTACAGTCCGGCCTCCTGCCATGCGCTGGTAATATTGCCCGCGTACCATCCCGCCTCCAGCGCGCCGAAGAACACGGCATAACCCCAGGCCTGTCGATGGATCGAATAGGCGGTAAGCCCTCCGAAGACGGCGTTGAGAAAAAACGCGCCCCAGGCATTGCTCCAGTTGCCGGCATAAGCGTGGCCGGCGCCGGGAAGGAGCGCGCTCAGTATCGCCGCGCCGGCGGGGGACTTTTTCCGAAAATCGGGACGGTCGTTCAGCATGTCGGTTATTTCCCGCAACCTTTCGCAGTCGGAAGCCGACAGCTCGTACGCGCCGGAGGAAAGCGCGCCGAACACCTTCGCCGCGTCCTCCCAGTTGCCCGCGTTGATATGCGACCAGCCGGTGATTTCGGCGACGCGCGGTGAGCGCGCGAAGAGAGGCGAGTTTTCCGCCTCGAAGGCTGTCTCGTTGAACTTGCGCTGAAAATAGAGCGCGCGCAGATAGTGGGTGAAGACCTCGTCGGGCGCGATCGCGGCTACCGGGCCGGCCTTTAAAACGCGCCGCAGATCGGCTTCGGCGGCCGCGGGTTCGCCCGACTCGAGGCGCGACCGCGCGATCCAGTACAGGTAGCGGTTCTCGGACGCGCGGTCGGCCGATGTTTCGGCCCTGTACCGGAGAAACAGGTATTGACGGGCGGCCTCCTCGTAGTGGCCGTTGCGGAATAAATAGCGCGCGTAGTCCTCGTCCCGTTCGGCCCCGAAAAGCGGTCTGGCGAGCAGGACCGCTGCGACAAGGAGGATGATGCGATCAGTCCAGCGGGTCATCGGCTCGCCAGCGGTCTTCCTTGATCTAAGCGGCCTGGTAGTTGCCGCTCGAATAGGCGCTCGGATTACAGCGGATGAGGCGCGCCGTCGAAAGCGGAACGCCCACGAGGAAGCCGTGGCGAGATATCGCCTGTCGGGCGTATTCCGAGCAGGTGGGATGAAAGATGCACTGCCTGTTGTCGACCGGGCTTATAAAGCGCGTGTAGAAGCCGTGGAGGAAACCGCCGACCAGCGATGCCGGCCCGGGCGCGCTTGCTCGTTCGAGGACCACGCCCGATTTGAAGAAGTCCACGTCCGAACGACCGGTTTCCGCTACCGCGGCCGTGACCGACAGGACGCACGCGGCGGTCATTACGGACGGGAGGATGACGCTCAGGACCCAGTTAAGGGGCGACCTTTCGGAAATACTTTTCATCGATCGGATCGTTAATGGATATTTCACTCAGCCGGACGGACATGAGCACATTCGGTGATACGTAGACCGTCGTCTTCATCGTCGTCGGGATGGAGATCCCTTTGATTGCAACGAAGTCTTCAAAGACCGTTTTCTTGTTGAGATTGCCTTTAAAATAATATTCTATCGAGGTGATGCCGTTTGCGTTAAAATGAACGGCCACGCGCGCCGCGGGGTCCCGAAGCGACACGCCCGTGAGAGGAGAGGTGATATCGCGGTATCCTTTCCTGAACGCGGGGAAGGAATACCTGCGCATGAGCAGGTTGACCGGGTCATGCAGTATATCGAGAAAGATTTCCTCGAGGAAAATAATGTGGGCCGATGAGAGCTCGCCGAGTTTTTTGCGAACCTCCTTTTTCTCGGAGAAGTCGTAATTGATATAACGGTCGCCGTCAATGATATACACGGCGCGATCGGGCGCGATATGATCGAAGCGCCGGCGGTTCTTTCCATCCAGCATTATGCGGCCTTTTGTTTCGACACGCCCGCTCCGGTTAACCAGAGTGGTCTCTATTCGGGCCGATATGGTCTTTATACCGTTGAAGTTGGCTTCAATTTTGGAGAAGTCCCCGGGGCCTTCTCCGCCCAGCGCGGCAAAGGGAATTCCCAGAAGGCAGAGAACAATACATCTGATAATCGGCTTCATGTGGCGGTTCCTTGTATATCCGTATAAAACCCGGAGTGAGTGAGGGTCTTCCCTGTAAGCATCCGCGGGGAGCAAAAGTCAACGTATTTTTAGCCATGTTCGTTGAAATTAATCTTGCAATAAAGACCGGTCGACAATTATCTTCAAAGTGACGGATGGCGGTTTATCCGTTTGAGCGGAGTGCAGCGGCCGCCTGCCGGCCAGAGCACCCTGAGAGTGACCGATTGGCGTACGCGTCGAATCCATAATTTACTCTGGAGAACAACTATGAAAAAACCAGCGATACTGCGCTCTTCGGGTGTGATCGCGTCGATCCTCACGCTTGTGATGGTCACATCGTGCGCCAGCGGCGGCTACAAAGGATACCAGGGGCCCCGGCAGGTCGTGGCGGTGTCGACATTCACCAATTCGACCAAGCAGAAGCTTAGCAAGGATTTCCTTGGCGCGCTTACCGATCACTTCATGACGGAGCTCATCAAGAGCGGGCGTTTCAGCGTCGTCGAGCGCCAGCGTCTTGAGGAAGTCCTCAAGGAGCACGAGCTGGGAATGACCGGCCTGCTGAAGACGAGCGACGCGATCCAGATCGGAAAGCTGCTGCAGGCGCCGTACATCATCATCCCCTCCATATCGAATTTTTCCGCCGAGCGGAACCAGATGCTCGACGATACGGTGTTCGGCTATAACCGCATCAATATCAAGATCATGGTGAACTGCCGGGTTATCTCCACGGCAACCGGGGCCTCGGTCGGGGCCGCCAACGCGGTGAACGACACCACGCGCAACATCGTGCGGGTCAGCCTCGACTCCCAGACCAGCATTGTGAAGTACGGCGGCAGTTTCGAGGACCTCGATCCGGCGGTAAAGGAAGAGCTGATGGAGGCCGTGCGCATGATGACCCTCGACCTGTATCGCCAGAACTTTTAGGCCCTCAGGTGTGCCGCGCGGTCCGATCGTGAAGAGACTTTATAAAAACCTGCTGCCGGCGGCCCTGGCGGCGTCCATCGCGGTGCTGTCGTCCGGGAATGCCGCCGTTTTGGG
>CAZEAH010000414.1:0-3506 GCA_964510075.1 uncultured Leptospirales bacterium
AACGACCTGCTGGTGCTGACGCAGCCGCAGATCATCGCCGAGATCCACGAGGCCCTGCGCCGTCCGGGCCTTTCCATCACCGACCTGTTCACTCTCAGCCCGGAGGAGATGCGCTCCGAGCTGTCGCTTCGCGAACAGGCAATTTCCGCCGTCGAGGCGGCACGCGGAAGACTTACGCTCGTCGAGGACGGGTATTTCAAACTCATCGACGCCGGCATCGAGATTATACTGTTCTTCTAGGAAGGCTACCAGGAACGTCTCTACCGTCTCATGAAAAACGAGGCCCCGTCAATGCTGTACGTATACGGCAACCGCTCACTGCTTCGCGAAAAGAGCGCCGCGGTGCTCGGCGAGAAGAGCGTGAGTGAAAAAGGAGAGCTTGTCGCGTACCGCGCGGCCCAGGAGCTTGTGCGCCACCGCATCGCCGTGACCAGCGGCTTCGCGCGGGGCGTCGATCTGATCGCGCATCGCGCGGCCCTCGAAAGCGGCGGGGGGACGATCGGAGTCCTGCCCCACGGCTTCTCGCAGCTCAAGATGCCCGATTCACTCAAAGAGGCGTACAATCCCGACTTCATGCTTCTGGTCTCGCCCTTCGGCTTCGACACCGAATACTCGACCTTCAACGCGTTCCGCAGAAACAGGCTGGCCTGCGCGCTCTCCAGGGCGGTATTTATCGTCGAGTCTCCCGCCGATGGAGGAATCTACGAGGCGGCGAAGTCCGCGCGGGCCCTCGGCGTGCCTCTGTACGCCACGGAATACGCCGAGTACCCCGACACGGCCGCGGGCAATCCGGTGATCATGCGCGAGCTCGGCGCGCAGCCCGTACGTGGCCGGCTGGTCAACAACGCGCTCCTGCCCAATCTCGACCGCCTCATCGCGGACGTCAAGTTCGGAGACTGATATATTTCACGGGCGACGAGCATACCCATCGCCCGTGAAAGGTATTATTTTACCGCGTCAGGGAAGAAGAGGGGCGAGCCGTATTTCGCGACGCCGTATTTTTTTATAAGCTCCTGCGTCTCGGCCGACACCATGAAATCCGCGAAGGCCTTCGCCCCGGCGGTGTTCACCTTCGGCCATTTCGCCTCGTTCACCTCGATGACATGATAGATATTGAGGAGATCCCTGTCGCCTTCCCTCAGAATGTCGAGCGCAAGGCCTTTCTTCATCGAAAGATAGGTGCCCCGGTCGCTCAGGGTATAGCCGGCTTTCTCGGAGGCGACTGAAAGGGTCTGGCCCATCCCCAGCCCGGTTTCATGAAACCATTTCATACCTCTGGGATCCACCCCGGCCGATTTCCACAGCTTCGTTTCCTTGGCATGTGTGCCCGAGTTGTCGGCGCGCGATATATAGAGCGACTCGCTCGCCGCGAGCTTTTTGAGCGCCTCGACAACCGACGCCGACTTCTTCACTCCGGCCGGGTCCTTTTTCGGGCCCACAATGACGAAGTCGTTGTGCATCACGATACGGCGATTCCTGCCGAAGCCCGCCTTCATGAACTTCTTCTCGGCGTCGGACGAATGGACCAGCAGAACGTCGGCCTCGCCGCGCTCGCCCATGGCCATGGCCTGCCCCGAGCCCACGCCGATGGGCTTGACGAAATATCCCGTCTTCTTCCGGAAAACGGGAATGAGCTCATCGAGCAGTCCCGAATCGAGGGTGCTGGTCGTTGTCGCCAGAATGATCTCCCTGGCCATGTCGGCCGCGGAAACGGCGGTTCCCGCCGCAAGGACCGCTATCGCTGCGCACAGGGCCAGTCTTTTTTTAAGGCTCTTCATAAAAACCTCCTGGTCGGTAGTCCACATATCCGTACTCTGCGCCGTTTTTTACACAGCGTAAAGAATCGTGTTCATGGTATACGTTTCCCCTTAAGACCTCGCCGTCCGATAGTTAGCATACGACTGAAACCGGCGCCGGCTTCCCGGCGAATCGCAACTCAGTCCACGGCAAGCATCACATTTGAAGCCTTTATAACGGCGTATACGTCCTTCCCCTGGGCGAGTGCTAACGCGTCGGCCGAAGCTTTCGTTATAATTGACACGATCTCCACGCCGCCCGGAAGCTCTATCACGACCTCGGTGTTAACCGCGCCGTGAGTAAGCTTCTTCACCTTACCCCTGATCATGTTACGCGCGCTGATTTTCATACCCCACCTTCCTTTTTTTTATACGTCAACTGGCATATTTCAGCGTAAAAGCCGGCTTCCTCATGCCACGGTCATCCATCCAGTTTGAACCGTACGGGCAGCCTGATGCGGCAGCGCATGGGAACGCGCTCCTTCGTGAGGGCGGGCCGGAAGCTGATGTTCCGCGCCCAGGCGATCACCGCCGCGTCGAACTCGCGCCCGAGCGAGCGGAGGATGCGCCCGAAGACCACCGTGCCCGACTCGTCGATCCCGAGCTCGATGATTACCACGCCCTCAACGCCCGCCTTGCGCATGGACTCGGGATAGCGCGGCAGCCGGCTGAACACCGGCCGCGGCGGCAGCGCCGAGTCCGACAGCGCCTCGAAGCTCCCGTCCTCGGAGCCGAACTCCTGCGGTTTCTCCTCGGGAAGCTTCATCTCCGGGGCGGCCGCGTCCGACAGCGCTATGTCCGCCTGGGTATCCAGGCGCGAAAGCCGCAGCTCCACCATCTCGAAGGCCTCGAACGAGGCGAAGTCCCTCGCGTCGAAGGATTCGCCCCAGCGCACCACGAAGAGCATGCCGAACAGCACCACGAACGATACCATGGACCACAAGAGTGGCGGCCTCAGGCGCACGTAGCGCACTATCCTGTGGGGAAGCGCCATCGCCGCGCTCATCGGTCCCTCTTTCTCGACAGGAGCACGATGTTGTACACCCCCGCGTCCCGGAGCGTCTCCATCACCCCGTTCACCCGTCGGTACGGCAGAGTCGCGTCCGCCCCGATCATCGCCCGCACGTCCGGGTTGTCAGCCGCCCGGTACTTCGCCGCGCGGTACAGCGCCTCGCGGTCCATCAGTTCGCTCCGCACATAACAGTCGCCGCTCGGGTCGAGCCAGACATGAAAGTATTTACTCGAACCGCCCTCGGTCGCGTTCGCCTCGGGCAGGGACACCGGGACGTTTCGCTCCATGTCGATCGTGCTCGTAAGGATGAAAAAGACCAGGAGGATGAAGGCGATGTCCGCCATGGACGGCAGCGGCACGATCCCCTTCGGCTTCTGACGGCGTTCGATCAGCATGCGCCGCTCACTCCATCCGCAGCGAGAGCTTCGTCACCCCCGCGCCCTTCACCGCGTCGATCGCCGCCACCGCCGTCCCGTAGGGCAGCTCACCCGAAAGCTTCAGGAGCACCACCAGGGCATGCTTTTCGCCGCGCTTCTCCGCGAGCAGGCGCCCGATCTCACCCATCTCCACGCGCTTCCCGTCGAGCGTCGCCGCGCCGTCCCTCCGCACCGTGACCGTCACCACGTCGCCCGGGGAGACCACGGTCGCCGGCTTCGTCGTGTCCGGAAGCGACAGGTGCAGCCCGTCTTTCAGCAGAA
>CAZEAH010000415.1:0-3505 GCA_964510075.1 uncultured Leptospirales bacterium
AGGGTCTCGCAGGCGACCCGTGAGAATTTATCGCCCCGCAGATGCTCGTCGAGCACGGCGTCCGATATCTGGTCCGAACACTTGTCCGGATGCCCCTCCGAAACCGACTCGGATGTAAAAAGGTAGCTCTTTCCCGCCATCGTTCTCCCCTTATAAATTAAATGTATCAATAGCAAAATGATGAAACCCGCGGCCCGCCGCGGGCTCCATCACTTAAAAACATGGTGTGCAGCCCCCGGTCCACGCCACGCCGGGGCGCCATACCCGCTATTTCTTCCAGTGGATGCACTCCGCGGGACAGCTGTCGATGACTTCCTGGATCTTGTCCTCCGGCGCGCCGGTGGAATTATGCACGGTGCTTACGCCGTCGGGCGTCATCTCGAAGACCTCCGGCAAGGTATCGACGCAGAGCTCGCACCCGGTGCACTCGCTTTCATCAACATACACTTCTCTGGCCATTGTGACCTCCTTAGACTTTTTTCGTTTTTTACAGAAGTGATATTCTGTGGCGCCCGGAGCGCCTTTTTATTTCGTTTCCGGGGCGGGCGCCGTCGATTTCTCTTCTATGACACCCGAGGTTTTCGCGCCCTCGTCGAGCAGGTCCTTTTCGACCGATTTGGTCCGATACGATTCGAGAATCGCAAGGCCGAGCGATCCCGTCATGAAAAGCGCGACCATCACGGCCGTTGCCTTGGTTATGACGTCCGCCGTCGACGAACCGAAGGCCGACTGGCTGGAACCGCCCAGAATCCCCATGCCGGCGCTTTTATCCGACTGGAGAAGGATTATGATGATAAGAAGCACGCAGAGTATCGCGAAAAACACCGTTCCTACGGTCATCAATACGCCCATAAGAGTTTCACCTCGAGTTTAATACGGCCGGGTCTCCGGCGTTCACCCTTTACGACAGGGCCCCATGGATGTAAAGGATTTTTTGCCCGCCACAGGGGTTTATTTGGACCTACCGCCCTCCAGTCGCAATCTGCCCGGTGGTACACCCGTACCGCCGTACGGCTACGACCACCATCCCGGCCCGGACTCCTAGCGCACGCGCGCTATCTCCAGAAACGACGAAGCCTTCAGCGACGCCCCTCCCACGAGGGCCCCGTCGATGTCTTCCATCGCGAAGAGGCCGGCGATATTATCCGGCTTGACCGAGCCCCCATACAGCATGGGCATGGCCGCGGCGATATCGTCGCCGTACATTTTCGCGATCATGGTTCGTATGGCGCGGTGCATGGACTGGGCTATTTCGGGCGTTGCGACCTTGCCCGTGCCGATGGCCCACACGGGCTCGTAGGCTATAACGACCCCGGCGGCCTCCTCCCCGGACAGGCCCTCGAAGGCCTTTTCCACCTGTATGCGGACCACGTCCTCGGATTTGCCGGCCTCGCGCTCTTCGAGGAGCTCGCCGACGCAGACCATCGGCAGGAGAGCCGCGTCGAGGGCGGCCCGGAGCTTTTTACGCACGTCTTCGTCGGTCTCGTGGAAGACGTGTCTGCGCTCGGAGTGGCCGATGAGTATCCAGCGCGCCCCGGCGTCCTTCACCATCGCCGGAGATATCTCGCCGGTGAAGGCGCCTTCCTTCTCGAAGTACATGTTCTGCGCGCCGACGGCGACCGGGCCCTTCGCGCAGAGCGCCGCCACCTCGCGCAGGTGCACCGCCGGCGTGAACAGAACCACCTCGTGAGCGGGCGCGTTCCCGAGCCCCTCCAGTATCCCTTTGGCGAGCGCGAGGGCCTCCTCGCGCACGGTGTACATCTTCCAGTTGCCGGCAATAATCGTCCTGCGTGCCATGCAAACACCGTCCCCCGCGCCTATTTCATCACGTACTTTACGAGATCGACGACGCGCTTCGAGTAGCCCCACTCGTTGTCATACCACGAGAGGACCTTGACGAGCGTTCCGTCGACCGTGAAAACGGACTGCCCGTCCACTATCGATGAGTGCGGATTGCCGAGGAAATCGACCGATACCAGCGGCTCCATGCAGACGTCGAGATATCCCTTCAATTTTCCGTTCGCCGCCGCCTTGAGCGCCGCGAGCACGTCGTCTTTCGAAGTCGACTTCTTGACCGTGCAGACGAAATCAACGACCGACACGTTGGGAGTGGGAACGCGCACCGCCAGGCCGTCGAGTTTGCCCTTGAGTTCGGGGATGACGAGCGTTACCGCCTTCGCCGCGCCGGTGGTGGTGGGAATCATCGACAGCGCCGCCGCGCGGGCCCTGCGGAGGTCCTTGTGCGGCAGGTCCAGAATGCGCTGGTCGTTGGTGTACGAGTGTATGGTGGTCATGAGGCCCTTCTCGATGCCGAAAGAGTCGTGCAGGACCTTCACCACGGGGGCAAGGCAGTTGGTGGTGCAGGATGCGTTGGATATGACGTGATGCTCCGCGGCCTTGTACTTGTCCTCGTTGACCCCGAGCACTATTGTGATGTCTTCGCCCTTGGCCGGCGCGCTGATGATGACCTTCTTCGCTCCCGCCTCCATGTGCGCCACGGCCTTCGCCTTTTCCGTGAACTTACCGGTGGACTCTATCACCACCTCGACCCCGTCCGCCTTCCAGGGGAGAGACTTCGGCTCTTTCTCGGAGTGTATGCGGATCTTTTTCCCGTCGACGACGATCTCGTTCTCGGTGTGGGTAACTTCTCCTTTATATACGCCGAAGACCGAGTCGTACTTGAACAGGTGCGCGAGCGTGGCCGCGTCGGTGAGGTCGTTGATCCCCACGACCTCGATGTCGCCGTAGAGGTTTTTCTCCTGCATTATGATGCGCAGGATGTTTCTGCCTATTCTGCCAAAACCGTTAATACCAACTTTTATGCTCATCACTCACCTCTCTGGTTAGTTTATGATTGCCGCCGGACATTGAGCAGGGGTCCCCGCTTCATCATCTTCAACGAGTCGGTCGCGAATCCCGAAAGTATAGCACCCAATACGCCCCGTGTCAAGAATTAAGGTTGCGTATAAAGCGCTCGATCCGCTCGTTGACTTCTTCATGACGCTCGAAATAGGGCATGTGCCCGTCGCCCTCGCATACTTCCATGCGCGCGCCCGGGATGCCCTCCGCCAGGTGCCTGGATACCGTGTGCGGCACCATTTTGTCCCCGGTACAGGCGAGTACGATTGCCGGCACGTGGACCCTCTTCAGCATCTCCGTGTAATCGAACGCGGCGCATATTCGAAAATCGTTCCTCACGAGGGCCGGGTCGAGCGACTGGGCCTCCCTGAGCACCGCCTGCCGCACCTCCTCGGCGAGCGCCCTGCTGTACGACAGCTTGATCAGGAACTCGCAGAACACCTTGAAATCCTTTTCCAGGAAGTCGAACACGACGTCCGACACCGGGAGCTTCGCGCCGGTGCTCAGGAATACAAGCCCCGCTATTTTTTCCGGTACCCTATTATATGTTTCGAGAATGATGCCGCCGCCCATGGAATGCCCGGCGAGGACGCATCGTTCCATGCTTTCTGCCTCGAGTACGGCCGTTACCGCGTCGACGTAATCC
>CAZEAH010000416.1:0-3499 GCA_964510075.1 uncultured Leptospirales bacterium
GTACGATTACTGAGCGCGAACGGCGAAAGCGGCGCGCCCGTGATGTAACCGCCCGGGGCAACCGGCCGGCCGACCCGGAAACACACGGCCACAGGAGAAAGCAGAATGAGACTCAGATTCGCACCCAGCCCCACGGGCTATCTGCACATAGGCAACGCCCGCACGGCGGTGCTAAACTACCTTCTGGCGCGAAAATACAACGCCACCTACGTCCTGCGCATAGAAGACACGGACATGGAACGCAGCACGCGCCAGTCCGAGGCCTCCATCCTCGAAGACCTGCGCTGGCTGGGCATCCGCTGGGACGAGGGTCCCGACGCCGGCGGCCAACACGGCCCCTACCGCCAGTCCGAGCGCTTCGACATCTATAAACAATACACCGACCGGCTGCTGGCCGAAAACAAGGCCTATCACTGCTACTGCACCCAGGACGAGCTGGAGGCCATGCGCCGCGAGGCCGCCGACGCGGGCCGCGCCTTCGTCTATCCCGGAAAGTGCCGCTCGCTCGGCCAGGCCGAAAAGTCCGCCTTCGAGGCACAGGGCCGAAGGCCCACCGTGCGCTTCCGCGTGCCGGAGGGCGAGACGGTGGTGGTTGAGGACCACATCAAGGGGCGCGTCGTCTTCGAGAGCGGCAACATCGGCGGCGACTTCATCATCGTGCGCTCCGACGGCGTGCCCGTGTACAACTACATCGTCATCATCGACGACGCCCTCATGAACATCACCCACGTGGTGCGCGGCGAGGACCATCTGCCCAACACCCCCAAACAGGTGCTCATAGCGCGGGCGCTGGGGCTTCCGGTCCCCGAGTACGCGCACCTCTCGCTCGTGCTGGGAAGCGACCGCTCGAAGCTCAGCAAACGCCACGGCATCACCTCGGTCGAGGTCTACCGGCGCGAGGGCTATCTCGCCGAGGCGCTCGTCAATTACCTTGCCATGCTCGGCTGGGCAGCGGAATCGGGCGAGGAGATCCTTTCCGTCGACGAGATCGCGCGCCAGATCGAAATGAAAAACCTCGCGCGAAGCGCCGCTGTCTTCGATTTCCAGAAGCTCCGCTGGATGAACGGGATGTACATCCGCGCCTCTGACCTCTCCCGCGTTACCGACCTCTTCATACCGCACCTACACGAGGCCGGGTACGACACCTCGAAGCTCGAGCGCGCCTGGCTCGAGCGCGTCATCGACGCGATGCGCGGCAACTGCGAGGTGCTCTCCGACGTCGCCCGGCACGCCGCGCTCTTCCTCGACGACGTCATCGAGCCCGACGCCGAGGCCGCGGCCATGCTGGAGGAGCCCGACTCTAAAACCGTCGTCGCCGAGGCCCACCGGCTCATCACCCGCGAGCTCGGCGAGGCCGACTACGCCGCCGAACTGGTCAGCCTGATAAAAAAGAACACCGGCATGAAGGGCAAAAAGCTCTTCATGCCCGTGCGCGCCATGCTCACCGGCTCGCTCCACGGGCCCGAGCTCGACATAACGGTGCCGCTCCTCGGCTATCGCAAATGCCGGGCGCGCATCGAATACGCCCACGGGCGGTTTTGCGCGTGAGACGAACATGCTGATCGTAAGCGAAAACGTCGCCCGCCCGGGCGCCCCCCGCGCGGGCGACACGCTCTATCTCACCGGCGAGATCGGCGCGCCCCGCCCGGAGGGCAAACGCGCGGACGACCTCCTGCGCGGCATACGCCAGATGTTCGTCCCGGCGGCCGTCGCCGATACCGGCGGCGGGGTGCTGGCCGCGGCGGGCGAGATTGCCGACCACGCCCGACTCGGATTTCGCATAATTAAATCGGCGCTTCCCGTCGCACCCGGGTTCGCCGACACCGCGCCCGCCGGCTATCTCTTCTGCTCGCCGCGCCGCCCCGTGGCCACCATGACGCTCACCATCGACGGGGTGCGAATTACGCCTGTCGGCGAGCTGACCGCCGCGGGACGGACCGTCGAAGAGACCGACACCGCCGCCGGGGACTGAGGAAGGACCGTCACCGGAGGGACGCTGCCGAATACCGGAGGAACACATGAGATATATCGCCCGCATTCTTCTCGTCGCGCTCGTCGTTCCCTGCGCCGCGTGCGCCGACGCCCCCCGCGCCATTCCCACGGGGAGCTGGAACTACGCCCTTCTCATAAACGGGGTGCGCGCCGGAAGCGCCGTCATCTCGAACCGCAAGGAGGGCGAGACCTACGTAATCACCTCCGAGCTCGACATGGACATCGCCGGCATGAGGAACGTCTCCCGGCAGGTCGTCACCGAAACCACCGCATTCACGCCCGTAAAGCTCGAAACGAGCAACCGTATAAAAAGCGCGGCCGGATGGAAGGACATTCAGACCACGGCGCTCTTCCGCGGCAGGGAGGTCGAACTGCGTTCCGGCGGCCGCTCGACGCGCGTCACCCTGCCGGGAGACTACGTACTCGACGGCAACTACTTCGCCGCCAGACTCATCGAGGGGCGTTACCGCACGGGGCTCGAAATAAAGGGCGCCATCTACGACCCGTCCATCGAGCTCGACGCGCTCGTTCCCGTCACCACGCGCGTCGTCGGCCGCGAAACGGTCGATGTCGGCGGGAAAAAGCGCGCCCTCATGCATATCAGCCAGTCGATCGACGTCATTAAAAGCGCCGACTCCTACCTCGACGAAAACGGGGTGATGGTGAAGGCCGTCGTGCAGATGATGAACCTCACCGTGGAGCTCGTGCTGGAATGAACCTCCCGCAGCGGCGCAATCGAACCGGCCTGCCTCTTTCGGCGCTCGCCGCGTTTCTCCTCGCGTTCGCCGCGCGCGCGTCCGGCCTCGATACCTCGCTCTTTTCGGTCCCCGCGCGCGGCGACGTGGAGCGCATTCCCTTCGAACGGGTGAGCACCTACCGCCTGTTCTCCTCGAATCCGTCCTTCAGCCTGCCCGATACGCCCTTCCAGCGCGTGGCGGCGCGGCAGGCGCGTAAAGGCGGCATGCTTATAACCCTCCGCTCGGGCGAGCCCGGCGCGTCCGTACCGCCCGCCGGTTATCGTGAAGACACGCCGCTCCTCACCCTGGACGACCCGGCCGTCCGTTCCCTCGCCGCGCGCGCCAGGGGCATGGGCGAACCGGTCGACGCCGTCGCGCGGCTCGTCCACGCGCACATAACCGACAAACGGGCGGGCATACCCATCATCCCCGCGCGCGAAATCGCGCTCGGCCGTGCCGGCGACTGCACGGAGCACGCGGTGCTCGCGGTCGCGCTTCTGCGCTCGCTCGGCGTGCCGGCGCGCGCGGTGGTGGGCATGATCTACAGCGAGAGCTTCGAGGGGGCGCAGAACGTGTTCGTGTTTCACATGTGGGCCGAGGCCTACAGCAAGGGCCGCTGGGTGATGGTCGACGCAACGCGTCCGGGGGAAGACGGGGCCAACCGCTACGTGGCCTTCGCCTATCATCATCTCAAAACGGCGACTCCCCTCTCCTACCTCAGGGCGGTCGCCGCGATAAAGGACCTCACCGTGGAGCGCGCGCCGTAAACG
>CAZEAH010000417.1:0-3494 GCA_964510075.1 uncultured Leptospirales bacterium
GTCGTCATCTCCACCCAGCACTCGCCGGACGTAGAGTACGACACCATCCGGCAGGCGATGATAGACGCGGTAATTAAAAAGGTCATTCCCGATAACCTTATAGACAATAATACCAAGATATACATCAATCCAACGGGCCGTTTCGTCGTAGGCGGTCCGCACGGCGACACCGGGCTCACGGGCCGCAAGATCATCGTCGACACGTACGGCGGTATGGGACGCCACGGCGGCGGCGCGTTCTCCGGAAAGGACCCGTCGAAAGTTGACCGGTCCGCCGCCTACATGGGCCGCTACATCGCAAAGAACGTCGTGGCCGCGGGACTCGCGCACCGATGCGAGGTGCAGATAGCATATGCAATCGGCGTCGCCGAGCCGGTGTCGGTGATGGTCGAGACCTTCGGTACCGGGAAAGTGTCCGACGATGAAATCGTCAAACGCATCCGCGCGGCATTCGATCTCAAGCCCGCCGGGATCATCTCCACGCTCGATCTCCAGAGGCCGATATACCGCCTCACCGCCGCGTACGGCCACTTCGGAAGGCGCGAGCCCGAATTCACCTGGGAGAAAACCGACAGGATAGACGCTCTGAAGTAGGTTTTCCGGGCTTTTACGGTGTAAAAGGCGGGGAGATAATCCTCGCCTTTGTGTTTTTTCACTCCGATATATATGCCGTGGGAATGAGAGTAAGCCAATCGGGGTTTCCGCTTTTCGGCGCTCCCCGGGTGTAACAATCTCGCGCGATCCGAACCGAAAGGAGTGTGGGAATGATGAGCGGTTCAATAAAATCCTTTACCTACAGATGCGGCTGTGGTTATGTGATCAACGTATTCGTCGATTTCGGCACGCCGCAGGAGTCCGTTGTGTGCCGGAAGTGCAGGCGGGCGGTGCGGCGCGAAAATCGCTAGGGCTGTTATACCCCGCCGCCGGAATTCCTCCATTATCGGGTTTAACAATGAGGCGTATATCAGCGGCGGGAACGATTGTTCTTCTTTTCCTGTGCACGGCCGGATATTCCCAGGTCGCCGACGATCCCGGAGTGACGCCTCCGGAGATTGCGGCCGCGGAACAGAAAAACGACCGGTCGCGGAACGTCAATGTCGACATGCAGGTCGTCTATGGCCAGTACAACAACATGCTTTCGACGATCAACCTCTCCCACGAGCAGGAACGCTCAGTCTACCTGCTGAGTTCATACTTCAAGCGTTCGAACGACTTCGGCTATAACGGCAGTCTTTACGAGAATTCGAGTTTCAACGAGAACAGGATAGGCTACACGGGCAATTTCAATCCCACCGATTCGTGGAAGTCTATTCTGGAGGCCGAGGTTAACAACGATTCCAGAGGGATGTTCGACAACGCCGTGTATTCCCGGGAGGAAAAGGACAAGGCCAGAATCTCGATTAAAAATATTTCCAAGCTGTCCAGCTCCTTCGAGGGCTACTTTACGGTAGGAGGGGCGGAATACCGCCACCGCCTGAACGGAATTGTCGCGGACGACTCCGAACGGAGCAGGCTTAACCACATGACGACCGAAATCGGGGGCGAGTATATATGGTCGGCCAGCAACAGGATACGCGGAAGCGCGCTGGGGGGCTATTATATCTACCAGGGGGACATCCCCTCCGACCGTTACTTCAGCGGAGAGATCATCGACGATTTCAACCTCACGTCGAATCTGGGGCTGAGCTTCGGCGTGAATGTCGACGTCAACCGCGACGACACCCCTCTGGTATTCCCTATTGCGGGGCTGATGCTCAAGGGGTTTCGCTATACAACCCTGTCGCTCCTGTATCGCTGCGACCTTGCGCCGTTCAGGCCCGAGGAGTTCTACCTGGAACAGAAATATATCATGCCGACATACGATCTCCCGCCGGGCCGCGTGCACCACGGGGACGCGCGCCTCGAGGTACGCGTCAACGACAGCGTGAACATCAAGGCGGGGGTCGTAATCGAAAACAATAATAATTTCTATAATTATGTCACGGTGGCCGGGGACGTTCTCAGCGCCGAGACCATAAAGGCGACCACCTGCGCCTCCCACGTCGATTCGCGCTTCTTCCTGTTCGAGAAGGCGCTGGAGATCGCCCTTCGCTATGAATACAACTATTTCATCGCCTCCGATCATATTACTTACAGGCCGCGCCAGAACTTCGGCAGCGCCGTGCGGTACAACGGTAAGCTCTGGCGCTTCGAGTGGACCAACAAGCTGACAGGAAAAGTCTACACCGATCCCGTTGGGGACGAGGAGCTCTCGGGGGCGGTCATAGGCACGCTGGGGCTTCAGCGCCAGATGCTCGAAAGCTTTTACGCGTATATCAGGGTCGAAAACCTGTATAACGCGCGGTACAATCTTCGCGACGGATACCCCGAACCGGGAATAACCCTCCTGGGAGGGCTTCGCATTCTCATCTGAGGACGGAACATGAGTACGAACATATACCTGTCGATATTCGACGCGATCCCGACCTGGGTCATGCTCGCCCCGATTTTTGTATGCTCCGTCGTGGGCGTTGCGATCATCATCGAGCGCCTGGTATTTTTCCGTCGGATCAGTCACGACTACCGCCTCATAGTGACCGGCTGTCTCGAGAACCTCCGGTCAGGGCGGCCCCAGGAGGCGCGCTCGCTTGCGGCACGGTATCCGGGCCCGATCTCCGAGGTTATTGACGGGTTCATCTCGGCCCTGCCGGACGCCGGCGCCCCGGCGCGTATTATCACCGATCTGTCGGCCGTTGCGATAAGGAAGATCGAGCGCCACCTCGGCACGCTCTCGACCATCGCCACCATCTCGCCTATGTTCGGTCTTCTGGGCACGGTGACCGGCATGATGAAATCCTTCAGCGTCCTTACGAAGGAGGGCCAGTTCGCCCACGACCTTCTCGCCCGGGGCATCGCGGAGGCCCTTATCACCACCGCGCTCGGACTGATCGTTGCGATCCCGGCCTGGATTTTCTATAACTACATGGTCTCGCGTGTCGACGGATTCGTAAAGGACCTCGATCATGTGGCGAACGCGCTTGCGGACCACAGGGAGCGATGAAACCGTGGCCTTCTCATTTAAATCGCGTTTTCAGCGCAGGGCCTCGATCGATATAACCCCGCTCATCGATCTTTCGTTCAACCTGGTGCTGTTTTTCATGGTTTCGTACAGTATCGGGAACGTATCGGCAATCACGGTCCACCTGCCCCGCGCGGTGCAGACCGGCGCTCAGCGTTCGGGCGACCTCGTCATCACCATCAGCGAGAAGAACGAGATCTATCTGAACGACGCCGCGATTCGCAGGGACCTCCTTCTCGAGGAGTTGCGGAAAAGAAAGGAAAGCGTCAAAGACGGTACGGTGGTGATCCGCGGCGATAAAATGACGAATTACGAGACGATAGTGAGCGTAATGGACCAGCTCAACCGGGCGGGTATCCCGAAATTCACGCTGGCGACGACGCGTTCGGCCGAATGACGCCGGCGTGTGCCGCCGAACGCGTGGAACGCCGTAACG
>CAZEAH010000418.1:0-3487 GCA_964510075.1 uncultured Leptospirales bacterium
ATCGTCGTCCCACGGCCGGGCGCGGCGCCGCCCGGCCGAACGCAATGATTTGACATTTTTTCGATAGTGTGCAATCATGGGGCACATGCCAGGAGGTACCCATGAACCCCACCACGCCCGAAGGCGCATTAAAAAAGGTCGCACCATCCATCAAGCTCGCCTACGGCTTCGGCGACATCGGCAGCAATATATTCATCGTAACGTCCGGTTTCTTTCTGCTGTTCTTCCTCACCAATGTCGTCGGCGTAAACCCCGCGCTTGCGGGTGTTGCCCTTCTTTTCCCCAAGCTGTGGGACGTGGTGTCAGACCCCATTATGGGCGCGATCTCCGACCGTACGCGCTCGCGCTGGGGCCGCCGCAGGCCCTATCTCCTGTTCGGGGCCCTGCCCTTCGGCCTTTCGTTCCTCGCCATGTTCATCGCTCCCGGGTACGAGTCCGCGTCGGCGCGCGCCCTGCACGCGGCACTGATGTTCGCGGTGGGATGTACGGCCTTCACCGTGGTCAACGTGCCCTATTCGAGCATGGTGGCCGAGATGTCCGACGACTACAACGAGCGCATGTCGATCACCTCGTTCCGCATGATCGGCTCGTCCATCGGAGTGCTCCTGGCGGGAGGGCTCGCCATGCCGCTGGTCGAGATGGGAGGCGGCGGAGCGGACGGCTTCCGCTTCATGGGTATCGTTTTCGGCGCGGCCATCGCGCTCATCACGCTTGTGTGCTTTCTTGGCACGGCCCGCGCGCGAACGCTTCCGGCGGCCGGGCACACGCCCCCGGCGCGCGAACAGCTCCGCATCGCGCTTAAAAACCGTCCCTTTCTCCTTTTAATAGCGAGCTACATGCTGCAGTCGATCGGCATCGGCGTGCTCATGGCCGGGCTTATCTATTTCATCAAGCACGTCATGATGCTTCCCGAGACCGCCATGGGCGTGGTGTTTCCCATACTGTTCGGCACCGCTATCGTGTTCATTCCCGTGTGGGTGAAGATCGGGAAAAAACTCGGCAAAATCCGCGCCTACCGGATCGGCCTGGCCATCATCACAGCGCTGCTTGTGTCCACCTTTTTCACCCGGGCCTCGCAGTTGTCCCTGTTCTACGCCCAGGTCTTTCTGCTTGGAATCGGCTTTTCGAGCTTCCAGCTCTTTCCGTTCTCCATGCTTCCCGACACCATCGAATACGACGAGATGAAGTCGGGCATGCGGCGCGAGGGGATTTTCTCCGGCGTGTGGGCCTCCGGACAGAAGATGGCCTATTCCGTTGGGCCCGGAATCATGGGCTTAGCGCTGGCGCTCTCGGGCTTCAGCGCGGACGGGCCGCAGGGCCCTGGGGTGGAGACGGGCATCCGCGTGGCGTTCTGCCTGCTCCCGGCGGCGGCGCTGCTTTTGAGCTACATCCCGTTCGGCGCGTACGATCTCACGGAGGAGAGGTTCGAGGAGATCAAGAAGACGATCGCCGGCAAGGGTCCGGGGGGTAGATAACGGAAATAGCGCGCGGATGCGCCGGCAGCGTGTTCGCGCCGGAGCTTCCGGGCTTTACCGGGTTACATGCATATACATTGACTTTTATCATCAACGGTGTCCCACTTAAAGACCGTATATGCGTTTTGGTTTCACACAGTCAAACAGGGCTTTTCCCGAGGAGGGCCGCTATTCATTGATTCCGAGCACCCTGCATTACCGACTGCGATAGAGCTCCCGAGTCCGAAAGCCCGACGATTTCAGGCAGCTCAAAATCACGCCGTTCTCCAGGAGGTATGATCATGACGCTCAAACGGATTCTATGCCTCGTTCTGCCGCCGATTCTGTTTCCCGCCGCGCTGCACGCCGATTTTTTCAATAACAGAAACGTACTGCTGGGCGAACGTGCCGCGCTTATGGGCGGCGCGTACACCGCGCTTTCGGAGGATGTTTCTGGCGCGTTTTACAATCCGGCGGGGCTCGCTCTTATGGACTCTTCGGCGCTCTCGCTGAACGCGAGCCTGTATCGGTACCAGGACGGCACCCTGAAAATCAGGCAGACAACGCCGACGCCATTCCAGCTCAACCATCGCAATAAGAGCCTGCTCTTTCTGCCCTCATCGTTCGGAGGCGCTCTGAAGCTCGACAACTCCACGCTGGCCTTTACCATATTCCAGATAGATCGGTTCAATGTGTCGTCCCTGGGATACGTCGATTATTCCGGCACCAAACTTTCCGCCAAGCTGGAGCTGGATTCGACGAGTTACCTTATGGGACCCTTCCTGAATTACCGTTTCGGGGGTTCGTTTTCCGTCGGATTTTCCTGCTTCTATCACTATTCCAGCGCGGAATACACATTTGCCCAGGAGCTCCCGGGAGATTTCGCCTCGAACGCCCTCGTCGTTACGAAAAGCAACGGGATTACCGGAGTGTTCGGAATAAAGTCCCGGCTTTCGCCCGAATTCAAACTCGGGCTGATGTACGGCACCGAGACCCTGCACCTTTCGGGTGAAAACACCTATTCGTATACGAACACCCAGTTTCCGGTAAATAATTTCGTAAACGAAAGGGACGGTGATGTTCGACTCCCGCACCGCACGGCCATCGGTATCGCCTACGAAAAACGAAAATCGTTCACGTGCGCTTTCGACGTGATCTACTATTTCCCGATGGAATATTCCGCGCCGTACGAGATCGCCGCAACAGAGAATTTCGCCGGCAACAGGCACAGGGAGCGCGCCCATTTCGATTTCTCGCTGGGAAGCGAACTCTACATGACGGAAAGCTTCGCTCTGCGCGCGGGCCTCTATACAAATTCATCCGGAGCGACCAGGCAGAACGGCCAGTCGAAGGTCAACCATTACGGGGGAACGATCGGGGGGGCCATTTATACCGGCGAGGTCACGACCAGCCTTGGATTCAACGTTATGTACGGGGAATCGGGATACACCCGTAATTATCCGTCGACATTCGCCGACCCGGCGTCAAGCTGGAGAAGGTTGTTCATCTCGCTGGTGGTTGGCAGTACGGCAAAAATATAAAGCGATGGGCTGTGCGACATGAACGACCCGATACATCGCTTACTCATGACGCTGTGTATCACCCCTGAACTGGGACCGATAAACATCTCCGATCACGCGCTTTCGCCGCGCTCCCCTTCGCCCTCGCGCACGATGGCGAGCAGGCTTCCAATGTGATCGTTGAGCGCATCCGTGGAGGCCGACACCTGCTCCGAGGCGGCCGCGTTGTTCTGCGTAATCTCGTTGATGCTGTCGAACGAGCGCGAGAGCTCGGCCGCGGTGGCGGCCTGCTCCTGCATGGCGGTTGAGATGCTGAATGCGAGCGTGTTGACCCCCTTTACCTCCTCGAAGGCCGTTCGGCTGAGCCCGAGCTGTTTTTCCGACGACTCGTTCATCTCCAGGCTCAGCCGGTTCGCCTGTTCCAGGGTGCTGTTGATGTCGACGATTATCCTGTTGATCTCGTTGAACATCTCGTACCCCTGGCCGATGCGCGCGGCGGTTTCAGTAATGAGC
>CAZEAH010000419.1:0-3484 GCA_964510075.1 uncultured Leptospirales bacterium
TGGATAAGGTGCTCGAAACGGCGATCCTTTACGCGGCACTCGGCGCAGTTATCTTCGTTACCGAAAAGAAAGCTCCGAAGGGAATGGGGGAGATGATGTTCTTCGCTACGTTCGCGGTCACGGTGACGAGTTCGGTCAGACTCGCCGGGGTTCTTATCGTGTTCGCGATCCTGCTTGCTCCCGCTTTTATCGCGCTCACGTTTACGGAAAAACGCGAAGCTTTCGGCCGAACGGCTCCCCGGCCGCTTTTCATCGCCTGGGGAGCAGGTGTAGCGCTCAATCTCGTCTCGATCGCTTTTTCATACCGGCTGGATCTTCCGACCGGCTATACCCTGGTGTTTTTTCACGCGCTGGCGGCGATCGTCACGGCATTTATCCCTTTATCGAAGAGATTATAAAGCCCCGCCGAAAACGAGCACCGGCCAGCCCCGCTCCCCGGCGATCGCCCTCAGGCGGTCCCGGGGATTTACCACCACGGGGTGTCCCACCGCCTCGAGCACCGGGAGGTCCGCCACGCTGTCGCCGTAATAATATGATTCCGAGAGGTCCGTTGCGTGCTCCGCGCAGAGGGACCTCATAAACGGAAGCTTCCCCTCCCCGACACAGTAATCGCCGGTAATCCTTCCCGTATAGGTCGTTCCGGACAGCTCGAGCCTGGTCGCTATCAGCGTGTCGAAACCGAAATATTCGGCCACCGGCGCCGCGATCGCGATGTTGGTCGCGGTTATCATGCAGGTATGGTCTCCCGAGGCCCGCTGCACCTGCACGAGCTCCTTGGCCTCCGCGTACGCTTTCGGACGCACGATGGTCTCGAAATGCTCCCTCGACAGCTCCGCTATTTCCGTTTCGGTCCTGCCGGCAAATTCCCGGAGCTGAAACTCGTTGAAAGACACAGGGTCCAGCCTTCCCGCCTCGTACTGTTCCCAGAAGTGGACGATGCGCTCCAGGTCCTCCCGGGGGGCGATGCCCTTTTCGATGAGAAAGAGCTTCCACGACACGTCGCAGTCGTTGTCGAGCAGGGTGTGGTCCATGTCCCAGAAACGGACGGTCATGCCGTACCGCCCGACAGGGATTCGCGGAGCCGCAGGCCGAGAAAGGCGTTCACCACGACGAGCGCCATAAACAACACGAGGAAGGGGGTCATGGAACCGTTATCGCCCGACCTGAAGGCGTCCATACCGTAAATAAAAATGACGCCGGAGATCTGCCCGGCGAGCAGCAATACGCCCTGCGAAATCGATTCCGGCGCCGGATGGCTCACCTCGGCGCTGTACTGAAAGCCTATGGGACCCGCGCTCATTATAAAAAAGCCCAGTACGAACGACGACGCCAGAATGAGCCAGAACTGTGTCGCAAAGGCCAGACCGAACAGCCCCGGTACCATCGCGATCATCGCGCCGACGAGGAAAGGGCGGCGTTTCCGTGCCCTGTCCGAAAGCACGGGGAGGATGGACGCGCCGAGTATACCCCCCACCATCATGAGCGCGCCTATTATACCCGCCTGCTCGGGCGTGATTCCCCGGGGCGCGAGAATCTGTTCTATCCATGTGGTCACCGCGTTGAATATGCCAAGCCCTATGAAGAAAAGCACTATGGCCAGTCTCATGTCACGAAGTCCCAGGATATGCCGAAGCCCCGTGAAGAACGGATATCGCTCCTCGCTTTCGTCCGCTCCCGGAGGAGTGGGCGGGCGCTCCCGGATAACCACCAGGAAAAGCGCCGCGCCGGCGAGCGTGAGCGATCCGTAGATCATCAGCATCCCCTCCATTCCCTTCGCCGTAAACAGGAACGGGCTTACCCCGAGGGCCACGATTATTCCCAGATACTGTGCAAGTGAGGCCAGCCCCGAAACGGTCGCGCGCTCTCCCACGGGAAACCAGCGCGCGGCGAGCTTTGTGTACGCGTTGAGTATGAACGGCTGCGCCACGGCAAGCCCGAGCTGACAGACGGTCACCATGGTGTAATCGGCCGCATACATCCCCTTGAGGAAACCGAATAATCCCGCAAGCAGGGCACCCGTGCCGATACCGGCGCGGAGACCGTACGTGTCGATTACGTACGATGCCGGTATGCACATCACGATATAGACGAGCATATAGATCATGGAGAGAAACCCGATAGACAGCGGAGATACGCCGTAAAACTCCGCGGCCTCTCCCGTAATCGAGGCCAGCGCGACCCAGTGGATCTGGATGATCACGTTGAGCAGCATGAACGCGCCCATAATAAGCCAGCGATACCCGTATACCCTGACCGACTTCGTTTCCATATACCGGCCTCCCGTCCCTCGAGCGAGGGTGCATTTTATCTTTCAGATTTTCTTTTGATTTCCGCGTCCTGTCCCATCTGCAGAAGCTGGAATATCGGGGTGACCACCGACTCCGGCAGGGTCGAAACAGGACGACCCGTGCAGAGGGCGTGATGATACACGGTGGCCGCTTTCTCGAAGAGCTCCATATTGGTGAATGCCTTTTCAATCGTAGCGCCAAGGCTCATGGCACCGTGGTTCTGGAGGATATAGCAGTTGCACCGGTTTCCAAGTTTAGAGACGACATTCTCAACAAGTTCGGGGCTCCCCGAAAGCGCATAGGGGATGACATCGACCGTCGGACCGATATTGAAGAGCACCTCGTCGAAAAGCGCGGGGATGGGCTCGTTTATGAGCGCGAACACGCTCGCGAAGGTCTGGTGCGCGTGAATGATCGCGTTCACGTCGCGGCGGTTTTTATACACCGCGGCGTGCATCCCCGTCTCGATGGAGGGACGCATGGTCCCCTCGATCGGCTGAAGGTCCAGAGCGACGATGCAGATTTCGGCCGGTGTGAATCTCGTATAGTCCTTGCCCGAAGGCGTTATGGCCAGCGCGTCCTCTCCCTCGATGAGCATGGAGACGTTGCCTCCGGAGCCGGCGGTATATCCCTTCGAAAAGACCATCTTGCTGTATTCAACGACCTTTTCCCGGTACTCGTCATATTTCCCCATTCTGTCCTCCTTATATCTCCACGCATGCCAGCACGCGGTCGAAACGCTCGAGCGCGTCGTCGATAACCTCGTCGGTGTCGGCCATGGATGTATAGAGGCGGGAGCCGGCGAGCGATATAACTCCCTCCGCCGTAAGCGCCGCCCCCATCTCTTCCATAAGGTGTTTGCGCTCCGTCACCTCGGTGAATATTTTAGGATTGTTGATGTCCATCAGCATCGCCGCCGATGTCTCCAGATGACAGATGGAGCCGTGGTTGAAGGCCACGAATGGAAGGCCGCGCCTCTGTATGATCTCCTGGAGCCCTTTCGTAAGGCGGTCTCCGGCCCGGCCGGCCAGCTCCGGCGCGCCGATATCCTCCATGGCCTTAATGGCGTAATACCCCGCCGCGCAGGAGAGGGGATTCGCCGAAAGCGTGCCCCCCACCATGGCGCGTTTTCTCATTCCCTGAATGCCGGCGGCGAAACACTCCATGACATCGCGCCTTCCGCCCACGCCGCCGGC
>CAZEAH010000420.1:0-3469 GCA_964510075.1 uncultured Leptospirales bacterium
CTTCGGAGGTCTATTCGAAGTACTCCAAGGAAACGCCGAAGGCGCTCACGATTGACGAGATTCACGAAATCCAGACGCGCTACGTCCAGGCCGCGCTTCGCGCGAAGGAGGCCGGGTTCGACGGCGTCGAGATCATCGCCTCTGCAGGCTACCTCATCACCCAGTTCCTTTCGCCGTTAAAGAACCTGCGCACCGACGAATACGGAGGATCGTTCGAAAACCGTGTGCGCTTCCCCCGAGAGGTGATCGAGAAGATCCGCGCGGCCGTTGGTCCGGACTATCCGCTCTCCGTCCGTATGGCGGGCAACGATTTCGTCCCCTGCAGCAACACCGACCTGGAAACGCCGCTGTTCGCGAAGGTGTACGAAAAGGCCGGCATCGATCTCATCAATGTGACCGGCGGCTGGCACGAGGCCCGCGTGCCTCAGCTTCCCATGGAACTACCGCGCGGCGGCTATTCCTACCTGGCGCTGAATATAAAGAAAGAGGTATCGGTTCCGGTGATGGCGTCAAACCGCATTCCGCGACCCGAGCTCGCCGAGCGAATGATCCGCGACGGCTCCTGCGACATGGTAAACCTGGGACGAGTTCTCATCGCAGATCCCTACTGGCCCGAGAAGGCCAGAGAGGGACTCGAGGACGAGATCCGCCCCTGCGTGGCCTGCAACCAGGGCTGTACCGATACCATCTTCAGCGCGAAGCCGGTCTTCTGTATAGTGAATCCTCGGGCCGGGTTCGAGGGCGAGCGGAACGTGGTGAAGGCCGAAAAGCCGTTGCGTGTGATGGTGGTCGGCGCCGGACCGGGCGGGCTTGAGGCTGCCGTCACCGCTGCGCGCGCGGGGCATTCGGTTGAGCTCTACGAAAAGGGGGGCGAGATCGGAGGACAGCTCTGGATCGCGGGGGCACCGCCGCACAAGGAGGAGCTGTGGGAGATCGTGAAATATTACAAGACGATGCTGGACAGGCTCTCCATTCCGGTCCACCTGAACACCGAGGTCACGGTCGATCTGGTCAGGAATAAGAAGCCCGACCGCCTGATAGTGGCGGAGGGGGCCGAGCCCCTCATGCCGCCGATCGAGGGGCTCGACGATCCCCGGGTGCTCACCTCATGGAAGGTCCTCGCCGAAAACCCCGCGCTCGGCAAACGAATCGCCGTTATCGGCGGCGGCGCTGTGGGACTGGAGACGGCGCTCTTCCTGGCGGCTAAGGGGACGCTCTCTCCGGAGATGGTGCATTTCCTGATGGCGCACGAGGCCGAAAGCCCCCAGCGCATCCGCGAGCTCATGTTCTGCGGTTCGAAACAGGTGACGGTTTTCGAGATGCTTCCCAAGATCGGCAAGGACATCGGAAAATCCACGCGCTGGGTGGTAAAGACGGCGCTCTCCCGCCACGGAGTCGAGACGCTCACCGGCGCCCGGGTGATTTCAGTGAAGGATGGAATCGTTGTCTACGATATCGCCGGGGCGCGGCACAGCCGCGAGTTCGACACCGTGGTGGTCGCCTCGGGTTCGCGGTCGGTAAGGCGCCTTCGTGAGGCGCTCGAACAGGCCGGCATCGCCCATACGGCCGTCGGCGACTGCGTGCGTCCCGCGAAGATCAACGACGCCATCCACGAAGGCTTCCTCGCGGCGCTTGCCGCGAACGGGTGATTCCCGTCAAAAAACGCGCTTATCGGATGTCCCTGGACATGTAGTCCGAATAGTCCTTCAGGCTGGGCTGGTACTCTCTCCCCATAAGCGGAGATGAGATCATAAAGTCCGCGGTCGATCGGTTGCATGCCGTGGGGATGTTATAGAGAACGGCGATGCGCAGAAGCGCCTTGATATCGACGTCGTGGGGCTGCTGGGTCATTGGGTCCCAGAAGAAAATCAGGATGTCGATGTCTCCCTCGGCGATCATCGCCCCGAGCTGCTGGTCGCCGCCCATCGGGCCAGATTTCAGTTTCGTTATCTTCTGTCCTCCGGAATACCCGTTAGCGCCGTGCTGCAATATCTTTCCGGCAAGCGTTTCCTGGATGAGCCTGCCGGTAGTCGCCGTGCATATTAAATTGTGCTCAAGGAGCGTCTGGTAGTTCCACTCCACCCATTCCACGAGGTCCTTCTTTCTGTTATCGTGCGCGACGAGCGCGATGTTCTTGGTTTCTTTCATGGTTCTCCGATGGAGCCGGCCGACAGGCGCCGGCGAAGTAGTGGTGATGTTTATACACCATCACGACGCGCCGAACGAACCGGCCGCGTCGCATCGAATAATATACTCAATTTTCAGCGACCGGGGAGCGCCCGTTTTAAATAAATTGTGAAATACCCGGCATTCACAGGCCCATCACCCCGTTGAGGTAGGCATTGAACTTCCTCATCGCCATGAAGGTCTCCACGCAGAGCGAAGAAAACTCCCGGGAAAGAACGGTCTTTTCGCTCACCGCGCGGAA
Organism: uncultured Leptospirales bacterium; assembly: GCA_964510075.1. GTDB lineage: Bacteria > Spirochaetota > UBA4802 > UBA4802 > UBA5368 > MVZN01. The sequence goes on from CAZEAH010000420.1 coordinate 2,429, forward strand.
CACCATATAGTGCTTGTATCTCAGCAGGTCTATCTCGGGATGGTCGCGGGGGAATCCCTTCGGGGCCGTTACGAGTCTTTCGCCGGAAAGGCCGCCGAACATCCTTACAAAGTCAGGAGCGGTTATGATTTTCTTAAAGGGGGAGGGATCTCCCGCAATCGCCGTGCGTATGGCCAGAAGGAGCGGCGCCGGCGGCATATAGATGCCGCCCGATACGAAGCTTCCGCCCGGTTCAATGTGTAGATAGTATCCCGCCCCCGGTGTCGATCGTCCACCGCCTTTCATGAAAGCCCCGAAATTGGTCTTGTACGGGGTCTTTTCCCGCGAGAAGCGCGCGTCGCGGAATATGCGGAAAAGACAGTCTTCGGGTTCGACGCCCATAACGGTGGGGTCGAACTTGGAGATCTCGCCGAGAAGAAACGTGACAAATTCAAGCATATTGGCGCGCGCCGCGTCGTAGAGCGGGCGGTTGGCGTTGAACCAGTCGCGGGAGGTGTTGGCCGCCAGTTTTTTGAGAAAATCAAGTGTCTGCTTTCTGATCATGGCATATTCTTGCCGGGATTTTTCTCGCGTGCGTCGATTTCCGCAAGGCGCGCGCGCAGCCATACTCCCGCCGGAACCTCGGTGCCGTCGCCGAGGAGGACCATGTACGGCTTCCCCGTAACGGACGAGCGGCCGGCAAGGGTCTCGATGAACTGCTCGGCCGTTGTAATCCGGCCTCCTGCGCGGTCAAGCTTCATTTCGAGATGGGCCCGAGCGGCGCGCGCCGTGTGTTCCGATCCGTTACGGATGAAGACGAGCCCCGAGCGCTCGAGCGCGTCGAGCAGGGCGTGTATGCGGGCGCGTTCCCGCGCGGCGCCTTCATCGGCACCGGAAAGCGGATGAGCGGCAATAACACACAGCGTGGCGCAGGCGAGCAGAAATACGGTCATTGTTTTCATGATATGAATATACTGTGAGGCTGAAATCAGCGCAACCAGACAATTTGTTCAATTCGCGTAACTATTCAGCACATTGAGGCATAAACGGCCTGTTTTCGAA